>NZ_BCBD01000005.1:0-82118 GCF_001320345.1 Pseudomonas sp. NBRC 111127
GGCGATCAATCACCGTCCGATCCTGCTCATCCACGACGATCATGTCGACACGGGTATGGTCGATCTGAACCCATTCAAGCGGGCGGGACGTAACCTTGTACCCGGGGCGAGCCTCGAAGATGTCCGCAGCATCAACCTTCCCTAGCTTCATGTTAGCCAGGAACCGCTTGCCCTTCTTCAAAAGCCGCCGTCGTACAGCATGATAGCTAGGCCGTTTGAGACCACGCTCGTCAGCAAGCATTTGGGCGGTCACCCAAACCCGTTCGATGGTTGCTGCCTTCCCTGCGTAGGCCTTGATGGAGTCAACAATCAACCCCTCAAGTTCTCCCCCAAGCTCGGACGGCGTCGGACGACGTCCGGGCATGCTGGACGTAACGGCACTCAGATCACCGCCACGTGCCCTCACTCGCCGGATAATTTTATGGAAGCCTGATGGCTTCATACCGATCGCCCTCGCCGCATCAACAGCGCTGATTTGACCGGAAAGATAAAGCTGAATCGTCGGAATCCGGTCGCTGGCAAGATCGAAGCGAGCAATGGTCTTATCCGAACTATCCAGATTTAGCTTTGAGCTCGATTTGGATTCTGCAACCCGTGAGGTCGCCATCGTTGGCTCAATATTTTTTTCAGATGTTTTATTGCGATTTGTCATTCCGCCTACCATTTGACGAGTTGCCATTGGTAAATGGCACCTGCCCGTTGTTTGTGGGTAGTGGTTATCACTTGCTGGTTTTTAAAGAGCGGCGCTGTGAAAGCCGAGCTAGTTTTACTTCCTAGATCGGCAAGGTCAAGCCCACTCCGAAAAGCGCGAAAGTTGAATTATCCATATATTGACTGACAATTTAGGCTATTTTATTTTACTGTTTTCAACGCCTAAAAAATATTGGAGGCCCGATGGTGTCAGGCTTTGAGGGGTTGAGCTGGCCTCATGAAAAATTTGCCAAGCGAGACGAGAAATGGAGTATTATTATATATATTGACAAAAATCATATCTGCGGCATCGATATATGCGTTTCGCAATTTCGTGAAGTTCGCATCGAAATCACAAATGTTTTTTGTGCAAAATTTTTCCTTGGACTCTATCTTCTTGGCCATCGCGGCTGAAAAAGCGTAAGCTAATGCGGACACTTTCCGCAGTTTGCGCAGTTAATGCGGACACTTTCAGCACAAGCGCTCAGTTAAATCGGACACTTTCTGGGAAAAATTTGCGAATAATCTGGACACTTTCCGTCAAAAAGTGTCCTGAGTGCAAATTGGAATGCTGGAGGTCTTGAATTTGGGGGCTTGCGGGGAGTGTCCACGATTCGCAAAGGTCACAGAGAGCGTGATCATTAGAAATGAGATTGCAAGCTGCAATAGGCCCCGGAAGCAGCTCGCTCACCTGCACGGCAGATTGACCGGGCTAATGGAATGCTGCCGGATGAGATCCGTCTGCTGATCAGCTAATCCTTGGAACGTGCACGCTCCTTTGCAGCTGCCTCAAGCGCGCGAGCTAGCTCAGCTTCAACACGTTCGAGCATCCGTTGGCTTTGATGCAGTTGTTCACGATACTCTCCCAGCTGGCTGAGCGTTTCATAGTGCTTGTTCTTTAGCTCTTGGCACTGGGCTCGGAGATCATCTATTTGAGCTTCCCGCTCCGCCAGCAGCTGCTCCAGGTCGGCTGCTTGATTTATTGTGGGTAAAGATTGCTCGGCCACTCCTTGTGCAATCGTGGTTGCTTGCTGCCACAGTGCGAGAAATGCCTCAGTCACTTCCCTCGGCATTCCGGGCAGACGGGTTTCACCCACGACGCGCTTGGCCAGCTGTCCCCACCATATATCTAGTAATGAGCCCACGCGCGCTGGACTACCTCGTCCTAGCTCTTGGCGCACCCGCTCAACGGTCGGGCGTTCGCCACGAGCCAATACAGCGTCCGCTGCAGCGAATACCTCATCTTCTGGTACGCCTAATGCCATTGTTGATACCTGCTTTTCAAGGCTATAAGGGGCAGACGTCAACTTATTTTAGTGCGCTGGGATCGACTGTACATCTCATACATGCGCCCTATTGAATGGCGAATTTCCGCCTATGTGAATTGGCGGAAATTGAGCTGAGGCCGCTGGTGATATAGGGATCTCTTCAGAAGCAGAGTAGTGGTTTGCCTGATGCAGCACCCTGCTCTATTTTCTGCTCCAGGCTGGACGTGTCCGTCAGGAGCAAAAACAGCAGGCACAAAAAAACCACCCAAAAGGTGGTTTTTAACTGCTTTCGCATATCCCAAGGCGAAATCAGCTCCCATGCTGACTCCTAACCAAGTGGCTTGGGAAGAGATCGTAGGTGAATTCGGTTCATCCATCAAGGCCTGGGATCGAGCATCCCTTTGGGCATCGTGTTATTTCGACGCCGCCGTGCGAATGCCCTGCAGCTGCATCAACCCCGGCATTCGAAGGCCCACAGAGGCACCCGTATTGACTGGCGCCCATTGACCATAGGCTCTCTGGCATGGATCAGTGCAGCATCCACCGTAGTGTTCATGCCCACCTTCTTCAACGTGCTCGGCATGGCAAGTGTGCAGTCTCATTGCGTTCTGGTGATGCTGCCGGCCTGTGCACTGGCGCAGCTGGGGGCTCCATGGCTTAGACGAATTTTTCCGGGCATGCGGGGGCCTGGCTCCGTCAGCGTGGGCATTACCTGCATATTGATCGGGGCATCTGTGCGAAACGATGCACTCGCCCTGTTCGGTTTTGGACTGCTGGGCCTGGGATTCGGCATGGCCTACCGACTGTGTCTGCTGGCATGTGTAAGGCATGCGACTCCGGCCGAGCAAGCGGCGCTGTCTTCAAAGTATGCTGCTGTGACGTACCTTTCCTCAATGGTCTGCGTCCTGGTAGGAGGCGCATTAGGAAATCTCCTCGGCCTGCCGGCGGCAACGTTCGTGCTCTTCGGACTCATAGCCTTGGCACTGATTCCCCTGATGCGCGTGGCTCCGAAATTAGGCGAAGTCGGCTAAGGACTGTAGCTCTCCAGCCGCTCAATCACTACACCGTATGGGGTACGCTATGCGCCCCTTCAGATCTCATTCCAAGGACGATATGGCCGCCTCGAAAAAGAAACGCGCTCAGAACCCAGGGGCGCAGCCTGCTGCCCATTCCGGGGCGAGCCCATCGGTAAACGAAGCAGACTTCCAAGCGGCGATCATCGCTCGGTTGCGTCAAGCCCTCCCCTTGCTACCGGCTAACATCCGTGCCGAGCGCTATTTGAAATTGCAACTCGGCCACCATCAGATCGCAGTCGATGGAAGCGGAAAAACTAGAGATTTCTTCAAGGGGCGTTCGGACGTTGTCGTGTTCCTCGATGATAAACCGCTGTTGCTTGCTGAGCTGAAAGCTCCGACTGTGGCCATCACTGATGAGGACATCGACCAAGGGCTATCCTATGCCAGAATCCACCAACCCATGGTGCCTCTTGTACTGGTCACGAACGGCGATCAAGCGTCGACCCAACTTGTGCTGACCTACGATGGAACACTTGTCTCAAACGACAAAGCTGATGCTGAAGGTTTGGGGAAGATTCTCTCAGCAGCTTCGAGCCTGGCACGCAGCTCGACCGAGGGCGCTATTCGCAGTTTGCTGGGGCGAGACCCGAAAGTCTGGACAGCCATTCTCAAGAAATGGAATGCCGAGGAGATCAGTAGCCGAACTGGCGACTTACCTGATCTGCATCGGGCCATCGCCAAGGATTTTCAGATCCCCCGCGAGGCAGTAGGTCAGATTATCAAGGATGTCGAGAATGGGGCGGAAGTAGTCGTCCTGCATGGCACTCCACTATGCGGTATCACTGGCACATTGATCCAACTGGTGGAGAAACTGGAGGACTCTCCAGTCCTCTACATCGACCGTAGAGGCTCGGGTGACGTTCTCCAGTTTCTTTCATCCCGACTGACCCGAGAACTCTTCATTGGGGTTTCCCGGGATGACGTAAGACAGTGGCTGATCACTGGTCAGTCATTGAGTGGCTTGATCCTGGTGGTGGACGGCATCCCGGCCGGGGAGCTTGAAGAGCTGCTCCACCTTGCAGAGCTGAAACGCCTCCAACTCGTAATCGGGACTGATAGCGGTAACTTTGACTCACACCGCACTGTGGCGGGCCGCATCGAAGAAACAATGCTTGGTCGCCTCGCAACACCCGTTGGGCTTCAGGAATTGTCCGACGAAGAGTTCGCCGCTGCTCGTAAGCTTTTTGTAGAACTCAAACACGCTCATTTCTTGGCTGGCGCGAAACTGATTCCTGATCTGCGTCGCCCGCGTCAGCTGCGTCTTCTCGCGTCCCTTTTACCCCGCCACACTCCAAAGCGTAAATCAGCACCTGATGGTTCAGTATACGAAGCCCGCCTGGTAATCCCCCCGATACCCAGTTTCCGGATGCTGGAGGGGGCGAGTAACCTCATCGGTGCAGACCCTCAACTGAAGCATGATCTCACCAAGCTTGCAGTCGCCTATCTGGTCGATGTAAAGGAACACGGTCGCGACCATAAGCGTATCGTCGAGACCTACGGAGCTACATCGATCGATCCCGATATCCTAGAGCAGTCACTCGGCGAACAGCGGATCGAGCGCTTGCGCAGAAGTGGCATGATTCACTGGATAGACACTCGGACGCTAGGGCCAAGATTGGTCATTCGGTTCCCAGAGCAGCTAGCTCACTACATCTCTGGCCAATGGGCGGCAGACCTAAATAGACAACCGGATGCAGACAGCCTAAATGCCACCCTTCAGCGCATACTCCATGGAGATCTCGGCGTTGCAGCGGCTATCTCACAAGTCACTGACGGTAATCACGTATACCTAATCGTCAGTGCTCTGATAGCCGCCGAGCCCGTGCCGACCTTCCTCACCGAGGGCTCGAAGGTGGAGATACTTACTAAAGACGTCAAGGGCGTTTGCATTGAGTTCGGCGAAGGAGTGAACGAGCGGCTGCCCGGAGATATGCAGCCTTGGCTGATACTGAGCCATTTGGCGATGACGCCCATGGATAGAGGCGACGGTGGTACTTCGTTGAACTTGTCGATCTTTGCCACCTTAGGCAATTCCGAGGATCTCATTTTCAGACCAGCCCCTCGCGATCTCAGAGCCATGCTTGGCCTTCACACCCACGACATTCCGGGCGTTGGTTCCGTACTATGTGTGAATAGCGGCGTCGTGGAACCGCTCATGCAAGCCATGTATCTGTGGGCATCAAGCCGACCTGATGAGCTCCAACAGTTGGTAACGTACGCGCTAGAAGAAGATAAGCGTCACCTAGCCTGGCGCCTGGTGATTCTCTACAGTCTTCTGAAGAATGATACCGATCCCAAGGCCAGTGCAGCAGCTCGAGCTGCCATGAAACGATTGGACAAATACTGGAAAGACCTCACGGCATCCGATGACGTCAAAACTGAAACGCCCACCGTTTAATCAGTAAAAAATTTCGGAGGGGGCGGCCATGCGAGTGCCCCCGTCCGATCATTCATTGCCGGTACCAGTGAACCAATTTTTGAGGCGCGTCCAGATGCCATGCGTCTGAGGCGTTGCTTCTTCCGGTTGAACGATAGGCTTGGCGTCAATGGCCCTACCGCCGGCGCGATCTTCGTAATGTTGCATCCGTTGCTCCTCTGCGTGCACTCTTCCCCTTTTGATCGCGGCGTCAGACATGTCTCCAGCCCAGAGCACTGCTCCGTTGCGAATGAAGTAATGGGAGCGGCAAGGGAAATTCCAGTTGCCTACTGAAGGATCCAGCGATACCTCGCCATTGAATGTGAGCTTCCACTGAGTCTTGGAAATGGGCAACGGCACTTCGTTGCCACACCCGCAGGGACACAAATGAGTGGTAGTGCGGTACTTCATGGATACGTACAGCACCCCGGCTTCGAGCTCGTCCGGAATGAACTCGACGAATGCGTTCCGTAGCTTCATGGCAACTGCTCGGAATTGACCACCTTGTTGCTGGCGGTGGTGAGTGTCGAATTCAGCTCGCGCGCGCTGTCGTAGTAAAAGCCGCAGTGGCGCTTCCACCTGAGCACAGCAAGCTGGGCGTTGATCGCGTTCAGCTCTGCGATCTGAACGGCAGCCTTGTAGAGAGCCTCACGGTTTCCGTCAGCCATAGAGATCCGATCAAACACATGATCACGCTGGCCCGGAAGGCTCATCGTAACCCTGGCAGTGCCAATCAACTGGTTGTCTTCGGTACGGATCACATCGATACCTGTATCGATGATCACCACCTTGGAGTCGGCAAGGCGATCATAAATTAGCCTGCGCACATCGCCTTTATCCACACACAGGAAGATGTAGTCGTAGTCCCGCAGCTCATCAACGTTAACCTCCGTGACGTTTATGCAGTGCGGCACGATGTGTTTACGGAAAGCTGAGTAAAGCTGCCCGAAATAGTCCACCTTCGAGTGCTGAGCATCTAACGCTTCTCGGCTCACTGCGCCCGGGGCACGAAAGGCGTTGTGCTGCTGAAGCTTGTCCAGGTCGTACAGGTGAATCTCAGCCACTGGCGTCTTCGCCACCGCGTCCAGGACATAAGCACCGGTGCCGCCCAAGCCAACAATGGCTATGCGCTGCGAGGCAAAAATCCCGTTAAGCGCAGTGGTGCCGTAGCGCGCGGAGGCCGTGTCCTCGTAATGGAAAACAGAGTCAGGCGACTCCGCCTCCACCACTTTGTACGTCAACGGTGTAACGCCGGCGGCAGCAGCCCGTGCCTCATTCCAGAGGATACGTGTGTAGTGCCACACCTTGTCGTAAAAGCTGGAAAACCCAGTGGTACCTTGCGGCTTGTTCGAGAATGCAAAATTCGCCGTCAATGTCTGCGTCAACGGCAGCGGCCCCGCCTGGTACTCGATTGCGGCGATCCTTTCACCGTTGTGCTTATGCGGGTACTCACCAATGAAGTGGATGACGTGGGTGGCTGGAGGAGCCACCACGTCAGGACTCACCAGATCAAGCGGACAACAGAATGCACCCAGCTTCACCTCTCCTTGCGCATTGAGGTAAGGAATGGAGTGCACGACCAAATGCCCTTCGCGCACTTCCAATTCGAACCCCTGGTTGCGGAGATCGAGGAGCGTGGGGTTAAGACTTATCACTGACCGAGACATAGAATTCCATCCCCTCTTTGACACGAATTTGTTGACCGTCCACAACCGAACCCTCCGGGTGGTCGTGAGGGCCATGGTCATAGTCGATCGTGTAAACCGTCTGCGGGGGATGCTGGCTGCCAGGGAATGCCAGCTCGACCAGTTGCTGGTAGGTCAGGAAGCGGGTATGAACCACGCGTGGCTTGGCGTTGATGATGATGGTTGCCTCAAAAGGCTTAGCCACGAAGTGCTCAACGCCGGGCTTGGTCAGGTCAATGTAGTCCTTGTCCCCAACCAGGATGTCGCGCCCGCCAGGCACGATTTCCCAAACATCGTGATCCTGAGGTGCACCGGCCAAGGCTTTCAGTGTCGCCCCGTTGATCTGGCGACCACCCCAGGTCAGTACCTGGTCGTTCAACACGATCCGGTAGGAGCTATCGCCCAGGAACACCAAGAAGCGCTCCACCCCAGCGTGGCGCAGATCAACCCGTTCGTTGGTATCGATCTCTTCCAAGCGGCCGGTCGAAAGCACCTGGAAGACCATGATGCCCGGCGCAGGGCGAACCTCGATGCTTTCAAGGATTTGGCCGCCTGTCACGATGGGGTCATCGATCACGACCGAGGTGAAGCTCAGCGCTTCATTCCCCACCAAGATCCGATAAGGGCCCTGCTCGGGCGGCTGTTCACCTTTGGCGATTACGGCCGCCAAATCCACAACGTCTAACGCAAAACCAGAAGCCATGATGGAACTCCTAGCCCCGCTGGGGCAGTTAACCGTTACGCTTGCTAGACTAGGAAAGCGTGCTTGATATGTCAAGCAGTCACGAGAAAATGGTTTGTGCTTGAGTAGCAGAGCGCTACACTGCATCAAACATCACCGTACTGGCACGTTGTCAGATCGCGGCTGATTGCCGAGATTTTCTGAAGATCAGCAACAACAGAGGCACATGTGAAACCAACACTTGCACAGTACCTGGCTTCGATTCGCCGGGATAGGCAGCTATCCCTGAGGCAGGTTGAGGAGCAGAGCGGCAAGGAAGTATCCAATGCCTACCTAAGCCAGCTAGAAACCGGCAAGGTTACGCAGCCCAGCCCAAATGTGCTCCACACACTGGCTGAGTTGTATGGGATCGATTACATATATCTCATGCAGCTAGCTAACTACCTCCCCGCCGAACGGGAGGATTCGCAGCGTCACGGCCGAGTTGCAACATTTGCTGAGCACAACCTCACTCAAGATGAGGAAGGTGAGCTTTTGGAGTTTTTGCAGTTCATCAGGAGTCGACGTAAGGATGGCCAAGCCGGACGACAGTAGCCTGCAGGAACATGAGCTTTATGCTGTAGAAGCCAAAGCCAAGACACTGCTCGATGAAGCAAATGCATGGGGACGGTTCCCTACCCCCGTCCCCGACATCCTTGATGCCGCCAAGCTGCGGGTCGCCCCTATCGCCATCCACGATGTCGAATCCTTTATGGCCTACGTGGCCCAAAAAACGGCCGCCGCCGGGCATCGCCTGAAATCAGCCTTGTCGAAGGTGCTAGGCGTATATGACGCTGATGAGCAATTCATCCACATCGATCCCACTGTCACCGAATCAAAGCAGACCTTCCTCAAGCTCCATGAGACCGGTCATCATCGGCTCCCGAGCCACCGCAAGATGTTCAAATTTTTTCAGGATTGTGAGCAGACACTGGCCCCCTCGATCGCCGATCTCTTCGAGCGTGAGGCGAACAATTTCGCTCGATTCGCTTTGTTCCAAGGAGACAGCTACAAACAGCATGCCCTAGACATGGCGAATGCGATCAAGACTCCGATGGCTCTCGCCAAACAGTACGGCGCGTCGATTTACGCCTCGTGTCGGGAGTTCGTTCGCACTCATGACCAGGCGTGCGCGCTCTTTGTGCTCGAACCGATCCAAATCCATGAAGACCATGAACTCATCGCCCTGGTACGACGGATCGAGCTTTCACCTGCTTACCTCCAGCAATTTGGCCGACCCGACGATAGCTTCATCACGCTCAGCCATACACTTGGGCGGCTGCTTCCTAAGCACGGTCGGCGAATGGTGATCGACGCCAGGGTGCATATCAGAGATCTCAATGGCACGCTGTATGAATGCCTTGGAGAAGCCTTTGACACCAAACATAACGTGTTCTTGTTGATCTTCCCGCTCCGGCCCGCCGTTACCTTTGACTTTTTACTGCCTAAGTAGACGCACCAGTAGCGGGAGGTGCCAGTTACTGCGTATATGGCTTGACTGGCTGTAAGGGCTATCGACGATTAGAAGCGGAGGTATCAAAAATTCATCATGGCCTGAGAAAATGCAAACAAATCCCCAAAGCGCCCTGCCCCTTTTCGATTCAAGTGATGCCCCGGAATTCCATATGAACGTGGCCCGATTTCATCCCACTTTCTGGAATCACCAACCATAACCACTCGAGCAGCGCCCGCTTCGAAGGACTTCCCAGGAATTACACCCATCATGGAGCATGCGCTTTGGTAGATTGCCGGATCAGGCTTCATCACGCCTAGCTCAGCAGAAAGCGCATAGCCATCAAGATTTGGAAAATGTTCTCTCGCTGATGAGCAGTACGGCCCAGCAGGCATTCGAGAAGAATGCCCGACGCTTACGTCACGGCCAGGAGCGATTTCAGCAACTCCAGCATGGCCGAGCGTTGCTCCAGCCAACCGTGCCACTCAGTAACGCCCAGTGCGATACAGCAGAAAATGGTCGATACGATCAAAAATTGGGAGGCAGTTGCAAACAGGAAGAGACGACGCAGAATTGGCGTCCGCTGAGCAAGTTCAGGTTCAATCCTCCTGAACGGTATACCTCGCCGGTAGGCGATCAAGCCCAAAGCGATCGCGAACAAGAGTCCGACCAGCTGGGTTACCGGAAGCAGCAGAACAATCGACCCAACTGAACCTGGCCCCGCGAGGCTCTTGGCATAATCCTTCGCTACCCGCTCTCCACTCCACCCTAAGATCGGGGTGTATTTACGAATCTGCAGCATGTAAAAGCTCCCAAAGCACCGATTCGAGTGAGGCTACCAAAGCTTGACGGCTTTCCTGGCCTGTCAAGGTAACTCCATGTGTCCTAGGCCCAGTGTCCTTCAGCAACTCGGAAGCCCCGAAGTACCCCACTGCTCGCGTGGCGGCTCAGCTCTTCTCTTGAGCCGCCGTCGACACGACGGATCTTTACTCGGGAACATATGCCGTGTTTCGAGTGAACTCACGAACCTGCCTAACGATGCGCTGGCCTTGTTGCTCAGGCATGTGGGCATTCAGTGTGAAAACACCGGGCTATTCCTGGAAGTTGCATTCGGCGCGGAGGACACATTGCGAGCGTTGCGCGTGGTCGGTCAAATGGATATCTCGAACGTAGAGCCGATCTTGGAAAATGTCGAAAATATGATCCGAGAGAAATGGGATTGGGCCCTTCCCCGCTCGCTCCTCATGAAGTCGTTTGCCTCAAGCCATCTTGATTTCCAGGCTGCGGTTTTAACAGCGCGAATTCTTTGCGAGGATGCGTAGGGAGGGGCGATCGGCGCGGTTGAGCCCGGCCCGTTCCGCCCTGGCTCAGGCAATCGGATAACGCTTGAACAGATCCGTCTGCTCCAGGCGGGCCGCATGGGCATTGAGGGCCGGGAAATCGCTCGCCTTGACTACGTTGGGCAGCATCGACTGCATGAACGACCAGGCCACCGCACTGGTGACCCCGGCCTGGTCCGGACGCAGGCCGTACGACGCCTGCGCCGCCCACTGCTTATCCAACTCAGTGCACGCCGCCAGCAGCTGACGGGTGACGCGTTCAACCCAGGGCTGATGAACCTTTTCCGCCGGTCGAAGCTTATGTTCATAGACGATCTGCACCGTCTTCTCGCATGCCGCTAACGCCAGCCCCACTCTACTCAGAGCCCCGGCCAACGCCTGCGGTTGGCTTGGCAATAACTTGCTCTGGGGTGTGCTGAGGCTCTCGAAATAATCGATGATCAGCGTCGAGTCCATCAGTACGCAGCCGTCATCGAGCAGCAGAGTCGGCGCTTTGACCACCGGATTGACCCTGGAAAACGCTTCGAACGTGCTAAACACCGACAGTGGGTCATGTTCAAACTCGATACCCAGAAGGTCCAGGGAAATAGCTACCCGGCGAACGTAAGGTGAATCCAGCATCCCAATGAGTTTCATCGATAGTCTCCTTGATTGATGGTGACCGCTAACACCGTTATCCGACGTTTGAACAGCCGAGGCAGCGGCCATGTGAACGGATGAGCTTCGCACACATCGTCTATGGCGCCGGCCGGCTTTCCAGCCGAAGACTTTACCGTCCCTTACATTAATGAGAGCCTTGCCACTTATAAATCAGTTTTTTTTGCCGATATTTGTAAGGGTTGCTTACATGTCGAATCTACCCCCGATCACCTGCCTACGCTGCTTCGAGTCGGTTGCGAGGCTGGGCAGTGTTACCGCAGCTGCCAAGGAACTGCACGTCACCCACTCAGCCATCAGCCAGCAAATCAAGGTGTTGGAACACATGATCGGCGTCACCCTGTTCGTCCGTGAGGGGCGGGGCCTGCGGGTGAGTGAGGACGGAAGACTGTATGCCTTGCAGATTCGCGAATCGTTGGGCGCAATTGCCGAAGCCACGCGGCTGATCAAGACACAACCGAAATCAACGGAACTGGTGGTCGCCGTTCTCCCTTCGTTCGGTTTCAGCTGGTTGTTGCCCCGCTTGCCACGTTTCCAGCAATTACAGCCGCATATCAGCGTCCGGCTGCAGGCCAGTCTCGCGCTATCTAACCTGGCGCGGGAATCTGTCGACGTCGGGATCCGCATGGGCAAGGGCGACTGGGATGGGGTGGAGCAGCACTTGCTCTTTCATGACGAGACGCTGGTGGTTGCCGCCCCGCACTTCAACGGTGGGGTGCACCCTCAGACCCCTGAAGAGATCATCGGCAGCAACATAATTTTCAACATGGAATCTTGGCAACCTTGGTGTCAAGCCGCTGGGCTGGATAGGGAAGTGCCGCGCATCGGCCTGTGCAGCAACGACTCCAACTTGGTACTCCAAGCCGTACGTTTGGGCCAGGGGATCGCCCTGGAGCGCCGCAGCCTTGTGCACGACGCCATTCAACGAGGGGAGTTGGTGCAACTCTCCCCCGTGATCGCGCCCTATCCCTACCCCTATTGGCTGGTATTGCCCAACCGTGAGCGTTCGGAAACAAAGCAGCAAGTGTTCTCGAGTTGGCTGAAACACGAGGTCGCTGAATATCTGAACGAACAGGATCATGGCAGCAAGCAGCGTCGACCAGCCCACCTCACCCGCCCTGCCGAGCGCGATGCAAGCCTTTAAACCTTGACCGGCGTTCTGGTTTTCCAGAGTGACAGCAACACGCCGCCAATCAGTAGGCCAATTGTAACGCTTAAAGAAATTTCGGCAGGCACCTTGCCAACAATGTCGTGCAGGAATATTTTCGCGCCTATGAAAACCAGTACCAGCGCCAAGGCGTATTTGAGATAGGCGAAGCGGCTTATCATCGCAGCCAATGCAAAATACAGTGCGCGCAAACCGAGTATCGCGAAAATGTTCGACGTATAGACAATGAAGGGGTCCTGCGTGATGGCAAAGATCGCTGGAACACTGTCAACCGCGAACACCAAGTCGGCGCACTCAATCAGAATCAACGCGAGAAACAGCGGCGTCACCCATATTACCCGCCTGCCGGAGCCATCAGGTATACGGACCAGGAAATGCTGACCGTGCAACTCGTCAGTCACGCGTAGATGACTGCGCAGATACTTGACGAAGCGATTGTTTTCCAGGTCGGGCTCATGGTCCACTCGAGCGAACAGCATTTTCACACCCGTGAATACCAGGAAGGCGCCGAAGCAGTAGAGAATCCAACTGAACTGCGTAATCAGCGCGGCGCCCAGGCCTATCATGATGGCCCTCAATACAATGACCCCCATGATCCCCCAGAACAGCACTCTGTGCTGGAATTCTCTGGGAATGGCAAGAAAACTGAAAATGAGGGCAATAACGAACACGTTGTCCATGGACAACGACTTCTCGATCAGAAAGCCAGTCACATAGTCCATGCTTGCGTCGCTGCCTTTCTGGAAATAGACCCAGACAGCAAATAGCAGGCCCATGCTGATGTAGCTAGCCGACAGGAGCAGGCTTTCCTTGACACCGATTTCTCGATTCCCACGATGGAGAACCCCTAGGTCAAGCGCCAGCAGCGTCAACACGACAGCGAAGAATGAAAGCCACAGCCAGAGATCAGTGCCAAGCACGTCTTGGGAGAGATACGCATTAAGGGCAGACATGAGCCCCTCCTATATAGTCGTAGTTTAACAACTATGACTCCGACATGGCGGCTACTTACCGTCAGAGGGGCCCGGCGTCACACCATCAGATTTTATCCAGCGTGAAAATGTTGCAAGGGGGAAAATTTTGCTATTTATTTCTTCTGTGACTTCAGTTTCCGAACGCTATGACAATGGCATTCAATACTAGACACAAGCTCGCCACGACCGTCAAACGTACCCGCATAGGCATATACCAGCCGGGCATGAAGTTGGCCAGTTTACGGTCTTGCCAAAGGTGCACGGTAAATCCTGAAGCCAGTACCCAACATCCCCATGACACCGGTAACAACATGGCAACCCAGCCGATCAGGGCTGGCATGACACTCCCCACAAGCCGCTGTTGTCGCTCAATAGCAGGCAAGGCCGGCAACGTCATCGCGAACCCCCAATGCAGGGCTCCGACAAAACTCAGTATCACGGCCCCATAGCCAACCAACGCTTCAGCCAGGCTATCTCGATACTCACCGCCAAAACAGACCAGCAGTGCCAGACCCAGAAATGGCAGCAAGCCACCGTAGCCCAGGATAGTAAAGCGGCTCGGAGATAACGTATCGAACACTGAACCCATGGGTGCGCCCTCCTCCACGACTCAAAACCAAACTTCAGGTGTGTCGGCCAATCAGCGTGAGGAATTCATGCCGCGTGGTTGGGGAGTCTCTGAATTCGCCTAGCATGACCGAGGAAATCATCACCGAGTTCTGCTTTTCTACACCACGCATCATCATGCACATGTGCTTGGCTTCGATAACCACCCCAACCCCTGCCGCATCGGTCACTTCCTGCATGGCACAGGCAATCTGCCTGGTCAGGTTTTCCTGAATCTGCAAACGGCGGGCAAACATGTCCACCAAGCGCGCTACTTTGGAAAGCCCTAGTACTCGCCCTGTTGGCAGGTACGCGACATGAGCCTTCCCAATAAACGGCAACATGTGGTGCTCGCATAACGAGTACAGTTCAATGTCGCGAACGACAACCATCTCGTCATTCTGGCTTTCGAACAGCGCCCCGTTGACTATTTCACCCAAGCTCTGGGTATAGCCATTGCATAGGTATTGCATCGCTTTGGCAGCACGCTGAGGCGTATCCAAAAGCCCTTCGCGCTGCGGGTTTTCACCCACGCCAACAAGGATTTCACGGTAGTGTTCGGCTAGCGAATGTGGCATTTGGAGGCCTCACCTTTGCAACGTTGCCCGCCATCGGGATGGGGTAACCAGGCCAGACTTGGCCTCAAGCGACAGAACAATCTGTAAAAAACCGAAAGCACTGGACGCAACGGGCGCCACGCCAAGGGTGCTGCCCAAAGGCCCAAACTGGCAGCACGCCAAGCCCACAGGGTCGCGTCCAAGCCGGTGACCCATTGCCCGTTCGCGAACCTTGCGTGCAAACAGGACCGTAGTTGCTCCATCGTCCGGCCCAGAGGGGTGGGATCGAATTCATCACTGTCGATATCAACCAGGATGAGCTTTGCTGCCGTGCAACGCCTGCGCAGAAATGCGACCTCCCTGGCACACAATGGGCAGGCCCCGTCAAAGTAAAGCGTCAGAGGCCACTCGCAATACATGTACAAAACCTCATTCATGTACAGGTTTTTGTACAAGTTAGCTGAAGCCAAAAAATACGCAATAGGCAAGATGATTGCGACGACCGCAGAATGCCCTAATTCAGCCACCCTTCGAGCGCCAGCACATTTTCTTCGAGGTCGGCGACTTCATCGTCATTGGCCCGTTGGCGGGCACCGTTGAACATGTTGGCTTGAAAACCACGCGTATCTTGCGTGGTTTTGGCGAGGAAGCGTTGGAGTTCGGGTGCGTGTACATCGTCCAGGACCCAGGCTGCAACCTGCATGGACATCCAGCGGGCGATCAAGGTCACCGCATTGCCGCAAGAAGCCAACTTGTCGGTGCCAGGGCGCGAAGGCGTGAGCATCAGCGGCGCGTGAGCGCCCACCCCCAGCTTCCCCCCGCTGCAGCGTGCGCGGGGTTCCCAGCCGCGCCTTGAATCGCTTCGAACTTAGAGGCTCCCCAGTACTCGTAGCGTTTAGACACACTAAATGGCAAGGCGAGGTCGACATGAAGATGATCCATGGCACATCACATTTTCGGCCCTATACCTCTGCAGCGGGCGGCTGGGGGTCGGCCCACTCCGTGCTGAATATCCTTTGGCGCGAGCAGGCACTGATCAAAGGCACAACCGCCCTGCTCAAGCTGAACAAGCCCAAGGGTTTCGCCTGCGTGAGCTGTGCCTGGGCCAAGCCAGGCGATCCTCATGCCCTGGAATTTTGCGAGAATGGTGCCAAGGCCACGGCATGGGAATTGACGTCACGACGCACCTCGCCCGATTTCTTCACGGCCCACTCCTTGACCGAGTTGCGCGGCTGGTCGGACTTCGAGCTGGAGCAGCATGGCCGGTTAACCCACCCAATGCGTTACGACAAGCACACTGATCGCTACCAGGTCGTGACCTGGGAGCAAGCCTATAAAGCCATAGGCGCGCAGTTGCGCGCGCTCAGCCCCGACGAAGTCGTTTTTTACGCATCAGGGCGCGCATCGCTGGAAACATCGTTCATCTACCAGTTGTTCGCCCGTGCCTATGGCACGAACAATCTTCCCGACAGTTCCAACATGTGCCACGAAAGCACCTCGGTTGGCCTGCAGGAAAGCATCGGGGTCCCGGTTGGCACGGTCTCACTGGCCGATTTCGAGCATACCGACTGCATTCTGTTCTTCGGGCAAAACGTAGGCAGCAACAGCCCGCGCATGCTTCACCCGCTTCAGGAGGTGCGCAAGCGCAACGTCCCGATCATCACCTTCAACCCGATCCGGGAACGTGGTCTGGAGCGCTTTGTAAACCCCCAGTCCCCCACTGAAATGCTCGGTCCGCAATCCACAGTCATCAGCACTCAGTACCACCAAGTGGCCATCGGCGGTGACACCGCTGCCGTCATGGGGGTGGCCAAGGCGCTTCTGGAAATGGAGGGAAGGGCCAAAAGCAACGGCGAGCCGCCGGTGCTCGATCACGATTTTCTCGCACAACATACGGACGGCCTGGGCCAGTTCATGGAGCGTGTGCAGCAATACACATGGGCTGAACTGGAGCGACGGTCCGGCCTGAGCCGAAGCGCGATGGAGGCCACGGCCACCGTTTATGCGCGCAGCGAGAAAGTGGTGATCGTCTATGGCATGGGCATGACCCAGCATCGGCACGGGGTGGCCAACGTGCAGATGCTGGTGAATCTGCTATTGCTGCGCGGGAATATCGGTAAACCAGGGGCCGGTATCTGCCCGGTCAGAGGGCACTCGAACGTACAGGGCCAACGCACGGTAGGCATCACCGAGGACCCTGCGAAAGTACCCGGGGAGAAGATCGAGTCGCTGTTCGGCTTCAAGATTCCGGAGCACAAGGGCCTGGCGACGGTCGACACCTGCGAGGGCGTTCTCAATGGCAGTGTGAAGGGGTTCATCGGGCTTGGCGGTAACTTTCTGCGTGCCGTGCCCGATACCAGCCGGGTGGAACCCGCCTGGGCCCAACTCAGCCTCAGTGTACAGATCGCGACCAAGCTTAATCGCACCCACCTGGTCCCTGGTGAAAGCACCTGGCTGCTGCCCTGCCTGGGCAGGATCGAGATCGACCGGCAGCTTGGCGTCGAACAAACCTACACCACTGAAGACAGCACCGGCTGCATCCGCGCCTGGCGCGGCCACGCCGAACCCGCAGGAGAGCAGCTGCGCTCGGAGTTGGCGATCATCGCAGAGTTGGCCCTGGCGACGCTGGGCGACACGGTCGCCATTCCCTGGGCACACTGGAAGCACGACTATGCCCTGGTTCGTGAAGCCATCAGCAAGGTTTATCCAAGTATTTTCCATGACTTCGAGACGCGGATGTGGGAGCCCGGCGGGTTCCATCGCCCGCTGGGCGTGGCACAGCGGCAATGGGCTACGCCTTCAGGGAAAGCGCAGTTCATTACCCCAGGCACGCTGGATGAAGACGACGACGTGCTGACGGGCGAAGCCGGCCGTGATGTCCTGCAACTGATGACGTTGCGCAGCAATGACCAGTTCAACACCACCGTGTACGGTTACGACGATCGTTTCAGGGGCGTAAAGGGCACGCGCAAAGTGGTGTTCCTCAACCGCAACGATATCGTCCGCCTGGGCTTCGTGCCGGGGGGCTGGGTTCGCTTGCGTACAGCTGTGGAACCGACAGTTCGCCGCGAGGCAGGCCCTTTTCAGATTATCGCCTATGACATACCGGTAGGCTGCGCCGCCGCTTACTACCCCGAGGCCAATGCGCTCGTGCCCTTGTGGCACTATGCCAAGCGAAGCAAAGTGCCCGCCGCGAAATCGGTGCCTGTCGTGCTCTTGCATGCTCGGCCCGATGCTGAAGATCTGGCACACGCCGTACCCGCAACAGATCAGGTCGTGTAGCACGCTTGAAACCGGCCCCCAGTAGCCAGGGGGCGGGCTGAAACGATGGTCATCCGTGACCCGCTGCTGCTCACAGCGCTTGGCCGTCGTCCTCGATGTCTTCTTCAGCCTCAGCGGCATCCGTGGCATCAGCGTCATTCAAAGGCGGTGAACTCGGCTTTTCCGGATCGTTGATGAACGGCACGCCACTCGGTCCGTGCTCTTCATGACCTTTGGTTTCGGGCTGCATGGCAAAGCCTCCAGGCAATTGGGGTTAGCTGTAGGTGGCATGCCACTTACAGCGCTCTGTTACTCATGCGTGTGAGGGGCGAAATGCGGGGAAAATTCAACTGAGAAGCCCGCCGGCCGAATACCACGCTCAGAAACGAGCTTGACCATGCCTCAACCAGCAAGCTGACTGCCGCGACCGTTATCAAAGGACAATGTACTGGTTCCGGCTGCGTACCCCGGCATGCGGCCCCTCCACAAGGTGCACGAAACGCCCGCCCACCTGGTCGATGGGCAGGCAGTCATCGACATCCAGCACTGCATCGTTGTGTGCTTGCGACCAGTGCGCCATGGCCTGTTTCTTGCCTTTTGCCATGGCCTCCCGTTTGTCCCTGGCGACCACCAGCAGATAGTCGTGCGCCTCGCCAAAGGCCTGGGCGTCGTACCCGCCCAGGTTGATGAAGTAGAGCCGCAGGGATTCAGGCGACGGCGCCAGCGGGCTGAGCTCGACGCGCCAGTTGTCAACCCCATCGACGGCCATCCAGGCATCGACGTGCACGCCCTTGGGGCTGCCAAACCAACCGTCCCGTAGTTGCGGGTATGCCTGCTCCAGCGTATCCGCGGCCGCAAACACAATGTCGTGAACCTCAATCTTTGCCTGGGGGTGTTTGCCCCCAAGTAGCACCACGAACAGCATCGGGTCATCCACCTTGGTAAAGTTCGCCGAGCGCCAGAAGTACCCCCGCAAGCGCGAGGCTCAGTTCAGGCGATAATGCTCTGCTATCGAGACGAACTCTAACCCACGACCTGCCTTGGCAGGAACCACCTGGGCAAGCGCCAGGCTCAACCTGCCGCTCACCACAGCGCGATTTGATAACCGATGATCAAGCGGTTCTCGTCCACGTCCGTCGTCAACCCGTTGCTTGAACGCAGCGTTGCATTCTTCCAACGCACGCTCACGTTCTTGAGTGGGCCGGATTGAACGACATAGAAAATATCGGTATCCCGTTCCCATTCATGACCATCAGTGACCCCCGCCTGCTGGACACTGCGGCCTTGTACATAGCGGGTCATGAAGTTCAGCCCTGGAATACCCATGGCCGCAAAGTTGTAGGTATACCTGAGCTGCCACGCCCGGGTGTTCTGCTTGGTGAAGGAGTTGGCAGTGACGAGGTTCATCGAGTAAGGGTCGGTGCCTGCCAGGAACGGGAAGTTGCCGTCACCCGACAGTTTTTGCCAGCCGGCGCTGAAACCGTGGCCCTTCGTTTCGAGCGTGACCATGCCGTTGAGAAAATCATTGGCGATACCACCCACCACTGCGCGGCCGTCATCGTCACTGCGGAAATACCGCAGATCCGTCAGGAGCTTCGTCCCCGGGGCGATCTGCGCACTGTGGGTCAGGCCAACGAAATGTTGGGAGTAGGCGTCGTTCAACCGGCCGTAGTAATAGCTGACGGCGGCGGCATCGGTCACATTGTAGGAGCCACCTGCGAAGTCGAAATCACCCGCGCTGACGCCATTGTAGGCATAGGCCATTTTCTGATCGTTGGTGGAGTCTCGCAAGTTGACCCGGCTCAACTGCCCGGCAGTGAAATTCAACTTGTCGATATCTTTGGAGGTGATCATTGCACCGGTGTATCGCGTCGCCAGAAGTCTCGTGTCGTTGTAGAGCACGACCGGCAAGCTCGGTTGCAGCGATCCCACCGACAACTGGGACTTGGCGAATCTCAGTTTTGCAGCCACCCCAGCTTCGGACCATTCGTTTTCCTTTTTGCCGTCGCTACCGAGAACGAGCAGGCCCGTGGTGCTGCCGGGTTGGCCGCCATCAAGGCGCACCCCCATTTGCGCGATGGCTTCAAGGCCAAAGCCCACCGTGCCTTCGGTGAACCCCGAGTTCACCCGCAAGGTGAACCCCTGCCCCCAGTCCTGCATGGGGTCGGCACTACCGGCGTTGCGCAAGTCGCGGTTGACGTACATATTGCGCAGGTCAATCGTGCCGTGGCTGTCTTCGATGAAGTTTGCTCTGGCGCCGGGCGCATAGAGCGAGATTGCGCCCAAACAGACGAACACTTTGGTTGTAACGTTCAAGGTCATTTTCATTGTTTTTATTATCGGAATACGGGTGACCGACTGGCAGAACGGCCAAGGAAATTAAGCGTCTGTGGTATCTCACCCAAGGCGACTAGCCCACCGACAAGCCAGAGCCTGATGCTAGCGAGGGCCTACACAGGGCGGTAGCCGATTAACGTAGGCACTATCCAATTCCGGCGGATTTATAACGGTCATCCGAGCAGGCGGCCCGTCTACGAGGCGGGTGCCACAAATCCGCTGGAATCGGATAGCGCGTGCCTTAATCGGCTAACGGCAGTGAGCCCGCATGGGTAGCCTATGAGCGTTCAGTCAGCCTCTTTCAGGCGCTGAACCTTGCGACCAATCACTACAACAATAAGAGCATCTTCATGAATTGCTTATCCTCTCTCGGCGCCCTCGCGCTGCTCGTTGCGGGTGTCAGCCAAGCCGTTGCGGCGCCTGCACCTACTGCGGCGCCCAAACAACCGAACATTCTGCTGGTGGTTGCCGATGACCTCGGCTTTTCCGACTTGTCCGCGCTGGGGAGTGAGATCCAGACGCCGAACCTGGACAGGTTGCTGGCTGATGGCCGCCTGATGCTCGACTTCCATGCCGCGCCCAGTTGCTCGCCAACCCGCGCCATGTTGATGTCGGGCAACGACCCGCACCTGGCCGGCCTGGGCATGATGGCGGAAGTCCACAAGCGCTTGCCAGCCGATGCCGTAGTGCGCCCTGGCTATGAAGGCGTACTTGGCACCAACGTTGCCACCCTTGCCGAGCTGCTGCACGACGCCGGCTACCGCACCTACATGGCTGGCAAATGGCACCTTGGAATGGAACCTGCCCAGCAACCGCAAAATCGTGGTTTCGACCAGGCCTACGTGCTGTTGGAAGGCGGTGCCGCACATTTCAAGCAAGCCAACATGGGCCAGTTGCCCAATTACAGCACGACCTACCGGCACAATGGCGAGCCGGTCGAGCTACCTGACAACTTTTACTCCACAACCTGGTACACCGACCGCCTGATCGATGTCATCGACCAAGGCAAGGCCAGCAACAAGCCGTTCTTTGCCTTTGCTGCCTACACCGCACCGCATTGGCCGCTGCAGGCACCGGACCGCTACCTGGCACAGTACCGCGGGCGTTACGACCAAGGCTATGAAGTGATCGCCCATGAGCGCCTGGCGCGTCAACGCAAGGCAGGCTTGATCCCGGCTGACTTCCCGCTGCAGGCACAACTCGAGGGCGTGCCGAGCTGGGCATCGCTGAGCGATGAGCAAAAGCGCCAGTCGGCACGCACCATGGAGGTCTATGCCGCCATGGTCTCGGCGCTCGACGCCGAAGTAGGTCGCCTGGTAGAACACCTTCGCAAGACCGGCGAGCTGGACAACACGCTGGTCATGTTCATGTCCGACAATGGGCCAGAGAACGCCACGCGCGTCGATGCCGATTGGATCAAGGCCAATTTCGACAATCGCCTCGATAACTATGGCCGCCCCAACTCGTTCCTGATGATTGGCTCAGCCTGGGCGCAAGTCAGCGCCCTGCCCAGCCGCCGTTACAAGATGACCACCTACCAGGGCGGTATCCGCGTGCCCGCGTTCGTCTATTACCCCGCTACGATCAAGGCTGGGCGCAGCGAGCAACTGGCCAGTGTCCGTGACATCATGCCGACGTTGCTGCAGTTGGCCGGCGCGCCGATGCCTGGCATCAAATACCGCGACCGCGATATCGTGCCGCCTCAGGGCACCTCGGCGCTGGACTACCTGCAAGGCAAAGACACGCGGATCCATGCCAGTGACGAAGCATTGGGCTGGGAAATCAACGGCAATGCTTCGTTGCGCAAAGGCCCGATGAAGTTGCTGTGGGATGCCACCGATGGCAAACCGACCTGGCACCTTTACGACTTGCGCAAGGACCCAGGTGAGCACAACGATATCGCTGCCAGCCAGCCTGAGCAGGTAGCGCAGATGCTGCGTGACTGGAAGGCCTACGCCCAGCGCAGCAACATCGCCATCGATGCCGAGGGGCGCCCAGTAAGCCCGGCCTTGGCCAAGCGGCCATGATTGCACGGGTTGCGGGCTTCGCGGCAATCGCCGCCAGCGTGTTCGCTGGCGCGTATGCTGCGTGGCCTGAAGCGCCAGCGCCGGTACTGTTGTGTACCGACTACGACGGCTTGCCTGCCCAACGCCAAGGACCGTGGCGCGAGGGTATGGTGCGCCTGCCGGGGGGCGAATTCAGCTTTGGTTCCGATCGCTTCTACGATGAAGAAGGCCCGCCGCACAAGGCGCAGGTGTCGCGCTTCTGGATAGACGTTCACCCGGTCACCAATGCGCAGTTCGCCCGTTTCGTGGAGGCTACGGGTTACGTAACCTACCCCGAGCGCGGGATCACGGCGCAAGACGCGGGCGACCTGCCCGCGCATCTGCGCGTGCCAGGTGCGATGGTGTTTCAACAAGGGCCAGGGGTGCTCGAGCCAGGCTGGCAATTCGTGCCGGGCGCAAGCTGGCAGCACCCCCAGGGGCCAGCCAGCAGTGTGCAGGGTTTGGGCAACCACCCGGTTGTGCAAGTCACGCTGGCAGATGCTCAGGCCTACGCTCGCTGGGCCGGCCGCCAGCTGCCAACCGAAGCGCAACTGGAGTACGCCATGCGTGGCGGCCTGGACGATGCCGACTTCAGTTGGGGGCGCACCGAACTGCCTACTGGCAAGCTCATGGCCAATACCTGGCAGGGGCAGTTCCCTTACCGTAACACCGCGAAGGACGGCTTCACCGGCACCTCGCCCGTGGGTTGCTACCCTGCCAATGGTTTTGGTCTGTTCGATGCCGGCGGGAACGTCTGGGAACTGACGCGCAGCGGTTACCGGCCGGGCCACGACGCCCAGCGCGACGCCGAGCCGGACCCACCCGGCCCGGCCATCGCCGACAGTTACGACCCGGCCGACCCAGGGGTGCCGGTGGCGGTGATCAAAGGCGGGTCACACCTGTGCTCGGCAGACGTCTGCATGCGCTATCGGCCATCGGCACGCCAGCCGCAGCCGGTGTTCATGGCCACCTCCCACGTCGGCTTCAGAACGGTTCGGCGCTGAACGCTGGCACCGTTCGCGGCCCTGGCGGCGCGGTGAAGGCCTTCACGGCTGCGCAACCAGCCGGTCGTACCAGGCGGCATAAGGGGTGTTGGTAGCCTTGTAGCGGTTGTAATCAGGGCTACCGTCATCCCACCACACCGGCCCACGCTCGCCTAATGCAACCTTGGCATCGTTGACCGCTGCCCTGGCCCGCTTCAAAGCGGCTGAATCGTCGCAGGCTTTTGCCTGCTTCACGGCCCGCCGCGCCTCCATCAACGCGCCCACCAGGTGCTGGCGCGCTTCGTCTGCAAGCGCAGGGTTGCTGCAGCGCCAGAGCTGGCCGTTGACGACGAAATAGCGCCCGTCCGGCGTGCGTGGGTATTTGGCGCCGGTCTGCGACCGGCTCATTTACCCGCCCGCAAAAAATCAGCCCACTTGCGCACCAGGTAATTATGCTCATCCATCACCGAGTTCCAGACCCTGATACGGCCCACACGCTCGGCGTAGGCGCCCCCTTCGCGTAGCTGCCCAGGCTCGATCAGCGGTTCGCCATCACTGCCCAGCAACTGCTCGCGGGCTGGCTTGCCCTCGTACCAGTAATCCCACTCAGCCGCCGACAGGTGATCGCGCGCGCGCAGTGGATTGGAAATGTAGAACCCTTGCCGGGCCATCATCGCGCCTGGCCAACCTGCCAACCACCAGTTCAGGTAGGCATAGGCCGCATCTTTCACCCCACCCTCAACGGCACGGGACAACGACAGGCCACCAAACCAGCCACGGTAACCCTCCCTGGGCACGGCCTGGCGGTACTGAATGCCTTCGCGGTGCAGCTGCATCAAGGCAGGCGACCAGACACTCTCGATGTGCACCTTGGGGCCCAGCATCAGCTTGCCTGCGTCGCGGTCATCAGACCAGAACGCGGCGAAATGGCCTTGGCGCTGGAGCTTGATGAGCACTGCCGCAAGCTGGTCGATCTCGTCCAGGCGCAGGTTCGCGATCACATCGAACGTGGCCAACCCCTTGGCCTGCACCGCCAGTGCCGCGTCCAGCGCCCCGATGGCTGCATCGCTCTGCAACGCCACATGCCCACACCAGTTGGGGTCAACCAACCAGGACCAGCTCTCGTTCTCGATACCGAACCCCGGCGGCAGAAGGTCCGGCCTGTAGGCAAAGCTGTCCGCGTTGTGGGTCAGCGGCAGCATGCTGATCCAGTCTGTCGGGCGGTTGGCCAGGGTCCGGTCATGCTGAACATACAGCCGGTCGCAGGGCAGGCTGCCGCCGGCCAGCTCATCCCCAGCATGCAGCCGGCCCCGCTTGGGCAGGTCGTTGATCTCGTCCCACAAGGCGACCCGGCGGATGTCGATGGGCTGGATGGCGCCGGCCGGCCAGACAAAATCCATGCTATGGAACCATTGGTCGTACAGGTCATAGCGTTCAGGGTGCATCAACGCAATGCGTTGAACCGTCTGCACGTCGTGGATCTGGTACTCGATGCGAATGCCCAGTTCTTTTTCCGCGCGCAAGCGAATGGGCTCCAGCAGCGTGACCGATGTGCCCAATACCCGCAACGTGACCGGGCCACTCATGCCGCACGCCCCAGGCGCTGCAAAAAAGCCTGGAAAGAGCGGCGCAGCAGCTGGGTATCCAGATCGCGCACGATGATCACCAGGCGCGAGCGCCGCGCCTGCCCTGGCCACTGGCGAAGATGCACGGGCGGATGCAGGCAGTGCTGTACGCCGTGAATGACGATAGGTTGTTCAGCATCGATCACATTCAAGATCCCTTTGACCCGCAGAATTCGGTCTCCGTGGCATCTTAGCAGCATCGACAACCAAACCCCGAAGGCAAGCCAATCCAACGGTGTGTCGTACTCCAGTGCACACACCTGGGCGCCGCCGTGGTGCGGCTGCCGGGTGGGCGCAAACAGCAGCCACCTGGCGACCTCCTCATCGGGCTCCAGGCTTCTCAGCCCCTCGCCCAGAAGCAGCTCATCGCCTTGCCCGACCGTGCTCGCCAACGCGATGGATGCCGTCGGGTTGAGGGCTTGCAAGTGTGCCAGCAACGGCTCGAGCACCGCAGCGCTTACCAGGTCTGCCTTGCTCACCAGCAGCCGATCGGCAGCCGTGACCTGGCCCAGCCACTCGGGGTGAATCCGCTCCTGAAGCATGGCGTGCTGGGCGTCGACCACCGTCACCATCAGGCCCACGTGATAGCGGCCGCGCAGTTGAGGGTCTCGCTGCAGCGTGGCAAGAATGGGCGCGGGGTCAGCCAGGCCTGTGGTTTCCAGGAGCACGCGGCGGAAAGCCGGAACCTCCCCGCGCGCACGCTTGCCGTGCAGGTCGATCAGCGCTTGCTTCAGATCCCCCCTTACCGAACAGCAGACACACCCACTCGGCAGCAACACCGTGTCGGGGGCAACTTCCTGCACCAGCACGTCATCGATCCCCACCTCCCCATACTCGTTGATGAGCACCGCCGTGTCGCCCATGTCGGCATTGGCCAGCACCCGCTTGAGCAAGGTGGTTTTGCCACTGCCCAGAAAACCCGTCAGCACATTGATCTGCAGGCTCATGCCGACGCCTCCAGGTGATCGAGGATGCGCGGATCCAGGGGGTCAAGGGTGCGCCCCAGTATGCTTTCGGCGGTCTGCCAGAGCTGATCCAGGCCCGCGGCAACACCTTGCTTGCCGGTAGGGCCTTGCACCAGATACGACGCACCCTGCACGTCACTGACCTTGAGCCTGAAGGGTGCTACCACCTGATTGATCGCGGCGATGCGCCGCAAGCGCTCGCGGCGGGCGGGAAGGCTCGTGTCCAGCGGGTCGCTCCAGTGGGCGTCCTCACCGATCAGGCCGCAAAGTCCACACATGGCTCACCTCAAGGCATTACATCGCCGGAATTGGGGTTAAGGGTTTGCCCGACGAACAGGTTGCCGCCAGGCTCGCTCGCCAACAGCACGGCGATCGGTGCCACTTCTTCAGCCTTGCCGAAGCGGCCCAACGGCAGCTCCTTGGCCTTGGCAACCTTCCACGCCTGGCTGATCCCCTCCACCAGCGGGGTTTCAATCGGCCCTGGCGCCACGCAGTTGACCAGTACGTTGTCCTTGCTCACCTCCAGTGCCAGCGACTTGCTGAAACCGATCACGCCGGCTTTGGCTGCCGCATAGTGCGCCAGTTGTGCACCGCCCTTGATCCCTAGCTGGGAGGCGATGTTGATGATGCGCCCCCACTGCTGCGCCAGCATGTACGGCAGCGCGCGCTGGCTTGCGACGAACACGCTGGTCAGGTCCACCCGCAGCATTTCATCCCACATTTCCTGGGTCAGGTCCACACAGGGGGCCTGGGTCAGCATGCCGGCATTGTTGACCAGCACATCGATGCCCCCCAGCGCTGCCACGCAGGCATCTACACCGGCTTGCGCACCCTCCCGGCTACCCACATCAGCGACAGATTCGATCACCTGCGCGCCGCGGTCGCGGCATTGGTTCGCGACTAACGCCAGGCGCTGGGGGTCGCGGTCACACAACACGAGCAGCGCGCCCGCATCGGCGTAGGCATGGGCGATGGCCGCGCCGATGCCACTCCCTGCGCCGGTGATGACGGCGCGGCGGTTCTGCAATGGTTTCATGCTTGTTCTCCTCGCGGCCGCAAGGCGAGCTTGCGGCGCAGCAATTTCCTATTCAGGCCAGCGCACCGTAAGGCCGCCATCGATCACGATGCTCTGGCCGGTGATGTAGCTCGACGCAGGGCCGGTCAGGAAGCAGACCAGGTCGGCAACCTCGCTGGCGCGTCCTACGCGCCCCAACGGGATCGCCTTGCCCGCCTTGGCCAGGCCGTCGGCGCCCAGCGAATTTTTGCTGTCCAGCGATTGCGGGGTTTCGATCAGGCCGGGAATGATGGTGTTGCAACGGATGCCCCTGGGGGCAAATTCCACCGCCAGGGAGCGGCACAACCCGGGCACCCCAGCCTTGGCCGCTGCGTAATGCGCGTGGTCCTGCCAGCCATACACGCCACCGGCAATCGACGAAATGGCCACCAGTGCGCCGCCTTCCCCGATGTGGCGGCTTGCGCTGCGGAAGGTGCGCATCACGCCGGTAAGGTCGACGTTGAGCATTTCATTCCATTGCTCGTCCGACATTTCCAGCAGCGGCGCCCGGCGCAAAAGCCCGGCGTTGGCCACGGCATAATCGAGCCGACCGAAGCGCTCGACTGCCGCGGCGGCGATGGCGTCCAGTGAAGCGCTGTCGGTAACGTCCATCGCCATCATCGAACATTCGCCGCCGGCCTGGGCGACCAACCGCTCCGTTTCAGCGGGGTCATGCGGGTCGGCGGGCAGGTAGCCGCCCATCACGCGCACACCCATCCGGGCGTACGCGACGGCGACCGCCTGGCCAATACCACTGGCAGCCCCAGTGACCAACGCTACGGGTCGAGACATGTGTGCAACTCCTGGTTATTTGACTGAAAGAGGTTCGACATGCCGGGCGGCAAGCATGATCAAGCCCGACAGGAAGCAAGGCAGCGCGCCGAACCAGAGCGCCGCGCTGTGCCATTCACCGCCAGTGGACAACACGCTGGTAATCCCCAGCCCGGCGACGATGGCGCCGATCGGCCCCATGGCATGCACGATGGCGCCGCCTGTGGCACGGATACTGGTGGGGAAGCTCTCGCCCATGAAAAACAACATGGCGGAGTAAGGGCCGGTCAGGAAGAACAGGCCAAGGCTGTAGAAAGCGATGACCGTGACCAGGTCGCTGGGGCCCTGGATCATGGCGAAGAACGCCAGGCCGCCACACATCCAGCCCAGCGCTACGGTATTGCGCCGGCCAATCCGGTCACCCAGCCAACCGTGAACCAGGTAGCCGATGAAGCCCACCAGGTTGGACAACACCAGGATCCACAAGGAGTTCTCGAACGACAGCTTGTGAACACTCACGATCACCGACGTGCCCAGCACGCTGAACACCTGGATAGCCGACCAGTTCAGCAGGATCGCCAGGCTCAAGACCACGGTCGGTCGCAGGGCCGCCCCACGGAAGGCAGCAGCAACACCGGCTTTGGCGTGCTCGTCGTAGTCGACGTTGTACTCGCGCGCCAAGCTGCGCGCGGCAGGTTCGTCGCCCGCTTTGCGCAACTGGTGGATGCGCTGATGCACCTGGAACTGGGGGCTTTCCTTGAGCTTGCGCGCCAGGATGGCGACTACCAGCGCAGGTACAGCGGCGAAGATGAAGCAACCCTGCCAGCCAATGTGCGGCAGCAACAATGCCGTCAGGCCTGCTGCGATCAACGCCCCAACCGGCCAGCCGCTTTGTACCAGGCTGTAGACGAAGCCGCGGCGCTTGATCAGTTTCGGGTCGGTCGACGCTGCGTACACCTCGGTCAGGTAGGTAGCGTTGACCCCTTCCTCGGCGTAACCCAGCCCTGCCACCGAACGCACGGCAATCAACGGCCCCTTGCCCATGCCGGCACACACCGCTGTCAGCGCAGAGCACAGTGCGGTGCCGCCAATGGTGAAGATGATCCCGCCACGGCGCCCGATCTTGTCCACCAGCGGCCCGACAATGAAGGCCACGACAGCGCCGCCGACCGCTACCCACGTGG
Source organism: Pseudomonas sp. NBRC 111127 (assembly GCF_001320345.1). Lineage (NCBI taxonomy): Bacteria > Pseudomonadati > Pseudomonadota > Gammaproteobacteria > Pseudomonadales > Pseudomonadaceae > Pseudomonas > Pseudomonas sp. NBRC 111127. The sequence continues at coordinate 28,837 of NZ_BCBD01000005.1, forward strand.
CAATTTCCGCCTGTTCAGCTTCACTCCAGGTGAAATGCCCGCCCATGACCGGCAGCAGGGTGCCGAACAAGATGAAATCGTAAACTGCAAAAACCCAGGCGAAGAAAGCAATCCAGGTTGCGTATCTGACATCTCTGGATTCCAGCTGTACCGGTTTCCAGGTACCAGGCTCGGTCACAGGAGCCGTGGTGGTGGCTTGCGTAGTGGTCATATCGGCGCTTCTCTTGTTTTGGATCCGCTTGAAAACGTGCTAACCGAAGCAGTGGCTCAACGCTTGCGCGGTTGGCGCCGGATAAAGTCGTCGGCGATTTCGTCCATGGTGACGAACTTCACACCTGGGTGGCTTTTCATGTGCTCGATAAGCCGCTCGAGCATGAGCAGCACCTGAGGCCGGCCGGACACATCGGGGTGAATGGTGATGGGGAATACCGCGTAGTCATTCTCCCGGTAGACCCAGTCGAACTGATCACGCCACATCTCTTCAAGGTGGCGCGGGTTGACGAAGCCGTGACTGTTGGGCGATTTCTTGATGAACATCATCGGCGGCAAGTCATCGAGGTACCAGTTGGCCGGGATCTCGACCAGATCGGTCTCTTCACCGCGCACCAAGGGCTTCATCCAGGTATCGGGGTGCTGGCTGTAATCAATTTTGCTCCAGCTGTCCTTCACTCGAACGTAGTAAGGGTGGAAGTCGTTGTGCATCAGGCTGTGGTCGTACTTGATGCCCTTCTTCAGCAGCAGTTCGTTGGTAACGTTGCTGAACTCCCACCACGGGGCCACATAGCCCGTGGGCCGCTTGCCTGCCAACCGGGTGATGATTTCAATCGACTTGTCCAGAACGATTTCTTCCTGTTCCGGCGTCATCGCGATCGGGTTCTCATGGCTGTACCCATGAATGCCCACTTCATGCCCCGCTTCCACCACCGCCTTCATCTGCTCGGGGAAGGTCTCCACCGAATGGCCCGGGATGAACCAGGTTGTGCGCAGGTCATATTGCTTGAACAGCTTGAGAAGACGCGGCGCGCCCACTTCGCCGGCAAACAGCCCACGCGAGATATCGTCGGGCGAATCCTCCCCCCCGTAGGAGCCCAGCCAACCGGCTACCGCGTCCACATCAACGCCAATCGATACAAAAATCTCTTTTGTCATTATCTCGACCTCTTGGTTATTCAATTGATTGCAGGCACGCCGCTGCCTGCCCGGTGGGCTGACTCAGAGCCCGGCGCGCACGTAAGGCTCGATCGCCAATGCAGCTCGCAGCAGGGCCTTGTCATTACCACTCGAACTCGAAAGCAGCAGGCTGGTAGGTAGCCCTGCCTCCCCCTTGCCGCTTGGCAACGCAATGCCAGGCATGTCCAACATGCTGCCCGGCATGGTCAGCCGCAGCGTTGCCAGGTTGGTGGCAACGAACAGCTCGGCGTCCTCTTCCAGCGGTGCCAGCAGTGGCGCCACATGGCCGACGGTCGGGGTTACCAGAAAGGCCCCGTCCAGCTCGCGTGCTATCTGTGCTTTCAGTGCTTCGGCAGCCTGGTACAGCAGCACTTGCTTGCTGGCTGGGTAGGCACGGGCGCCCTCCAGCCGCTTGCGCACCCGGGGGTCCAGTTGCTCGGCCTGCGGGCTGTCGAGCAGCCCTTGGTAAAGGGCAAAAGCCTCGGCGCCGCCCAGCCAACCGATTTGCTCGATCACCTCCAGTGCTTGCTGGAAGGCCGGGACAGCTTTGTGCTCGACCACCGCGCCGGCTGCAGCCAGCCGCTCCAGTGCCGCAACAAGGTTGGCCCTGACTTCTGGCTGAATGCGTGCGTCGCCCAGCAGCTGCGCATCCACGCAAAGCTTCAGCCCGACGATGGGCAGGGCAACGGTGTCGACCGGCATGCCCAGCCGGTCGCCCAGCAGCAGGTTGTCGAGCACGATGGCATCGCGCACGCTACGGGTAATGGGCCCCAGCGAGTCGAGGGACCGTGCCAGGGGGGTGACCCCCTCGAATGAGTACCGCTTGGCACTGCTGCGGTAACCGACCAAACCATTGAACGCCGCCGGCACCCGGATGGAGCCGGCAGTGTCGGTCGACATGGCGATAGGGGCCACACCTTGGGCCACCGCTATTGCCGACCCCGATGACGAGCCACCCGGCGCGCGTGCGGCACCGGCGAACTCCGGGTTGGTTGGCGTGCCGAAATGGGGGTTGAGGCCCAGCCCCGAATACGCCAGCTCACTGAGGTTGGTCTTTGCCACGCTGACCATGCCCGCCCGGCTGAGCGCCGTGGCCAGTGCGCAATCACGCGGCGCCGGTTGCGCGTGCAAGCGCACCTTCGCGCCTGCAGTGGTGATGTGGTCGGCCAGGTCGTACAGGTCTTTCCAGACTACCGGTACCCCATCGAAGGCAGACAACGGTTGCCCGGCTTGCCAGCGGCACCTGGCCGCAGCCGCTTCGCGCAGCGCCCGCGCCTCGCACAGGGTGATGAATGCAGCCGGCACCTGCTGAGCGCTCACCAGTGCCGCTTCCATCGCAGTAACAGGGTCGTGGGTTCCCGCGGCAAACTGCCCGGCCAGGGAAAGCGCATCGGCACGCATGGCAAAACCTCTTAAATGTACATTTGTGTAATACGTACATTTGCATAAGCATGCGTCGTGCCAACCTTGTGCAGCGATTCATAGAAATGCGCGGATCCGTGTTTGCCAAGGGCTGGCGATGGCCCACTGTCGCCAATCACGGTCGCGCCCATTAAATGTATGTTTTACTGGATGATACATTTTGGGGTGTTCGGTAACAGCCCGCCCCAAAACCGTTCACAGCGGTGTCACCGGCGACCGGTCACATCTCGCTTCGCTTGTGCGAAACTGGCCTCCCACGCTTCATGAGAACCCTCTGATGTCTGTTACCCAGCCCCTTGAAGACCGCCCGGCCTCTCGTTACGAGATCATCCGGAACACCCTGCGCGAGGCGATTCTGGGTGGGCAGACGGCGCCAGGGCTGGTGCTGGTGGAGGGGCCTTTGGCAGAACTCTTCGGCACCAGCCGGGTACCGGTTCGCCAGGCCCTGAACCTGCTGCATGAGGAAGGTCTGATCCGCCGCTTCGAGGGCCGGGGCTTTCTCGTCGACCCCCAGGGCACCAGCGAAACGCCGTTGCGCGCACCGCTCACGCGCAAGCTCCTAGGGCTGGAGCCACAAGAAGACCTGATCGATTACCGCCCGGTAGGTGAGCGTATTTACGACCACCTTGCCCAGACGGTCGTGCGGTTCATGGTCTTTGGTCATTACCGAATCGATGAGCAGAGTGCCGCCGAAGAACTCAACGTCAGCCGGAATGTCGTCAGGGAAGCGTTGATGCGATTGCGCGACAAAGGTCTGGTGGAAAAAGAGCCGTACTCGCAATGGCTCGCCGGCCCGCTGACGGCCCAGGCGGTCAAGCACGATTACGAGCTACGGATGCTGCTGGAGCCGGATGCCCTGCGCCAAGGCGTCGAGCATGTCAGCCGCAGTGATCTTGAAGCGATGCTGCACCGCGTAGTCAGTGCGCAGGCCGCCGGCCGTGATGTGAAGCGCGCCGACATCGAACAACTCGAGCAGGACCTGCATGTGGCCTGCATCGCCGGCGTGGCCAATACCCGCATGGCAGCAGTCATTCGCCAATGCCAGATCCCCATGAATGTCGGCCGGGTCTTGCACGAAGCCCTGCAGTCCAGCAATGACGAAGCCATGCTGGTGGAGCACCGCCTGGTCTTCGAAGCCTTGCTGTACGGCACCGTCGACACTGCCTGTTCATGCCTGCGTGACCACCTGTGCAAGGCCCGCGAACGGACCTTGCAGCGGCTCAAGGTGTTGTCGGTGCTGCCCGAACCTGACGCGCCGGGCTATCTGCAAAGGCTGGCCTGAGGCGTCGGCGGGCCTGCACCCTCCCCGCGTTAAAAAGCGTACCGGGTGCTGAACATGACATTGCGTGGCTCACCGTAGTAGCCGGTGAAGAAGGTCGGGTCCAGGGCGCTGAAATACTGCTTGTCGAACACGTTGTTGACGTTGACAGAAGCGCTCAGCTGCCGGGTGATGTCATAACGCGCCATCACGTTGAACACGGCATACTGTTCCTGCGTCGCCTTTCCCTGGCTCGTCGTCACGCTCATACCACTTTGCCAGTTCAGGCCCCCGCCGATGGTCAATGGGTTCAGGTCCCCTTGAAGACGGTAGGTCGTCCAGAGCTTTATCAAGTTAGCCGGTGCTTCGGTTCTGATGCGCTCATGGTCGGCATCCTTGGTAACGCTATGGCTGTAGCTTGCGCTGACATTCCAGTCCGAGAGCACTTCGCCAAAGATTTCCAGGTCGATACCGCGCGTTTTCGCGCCGGCCACCGCGCGGTAGGCCGACTCGCGCACCGTGCCTTCCACGGTTTCGCCCGTGGGAACCCCCAGGTTGTCCTGTTTTATTTCATAAAGGGCAATGGCCGTGTTGACGCGGCCGTCGAAGAACTCGCTTTTCAGGCCAACTTCGTAGTTGTCCCCTTCCTTCGGCTCCAGGTTCCTGCCGTTTTGCTCTCGTAGGGCTTGAGGCTTGTTGATCGTCGTGTAGCTGGCGTACACCGAATGCTAGCGGGTAGTTCACTTGAGTGTGAGTAACACCCAATGGGGCTGCTGCGAAGCCAATCGCCGGCAAGCCAGCTCCCACAGGGATCGCATCAGGGCTGACAGGTGTTTGTCGGAAGATATGCAGCGCCTGTGAGATCGAGCGCCGCGCGGGCAGCGCTCGATCTCACAGGCGCTGAAGATGCTGCGGCTACCCTTGCCAGAAACCATAGAATCTCCCACAGGACCGTGCAATGCTTGAGGGCTGTGCTGTTCCTGTGGGAGCTGGCTTGCCGGCGATGGGTCACAGAACGGCCCCAATTGCTCAGTTGTGCGCGGTACGGATTAGCGGGCGACCCAACTTTCGACTTCATCCGCGCCGTATTGCTGCTTCCACTCTTTCAACTGGCGGTGATTGCCGCCTTTGGTCTCGATAACTTCGCCAGAGTGCGGATTCTTGTATTGTTTCACCTGTCGGGCACGACGCGGTGCTTTCGCTGTGGCCGCAGGGGCTGACTGGCGGTTGGCCTGCGGATCGAGCAAATTGATGATGTCACGCAGGCTGTAGCCATATTTGGCTAGCAGGTCGCGCAGTTTTGTTTCGAACTCGATTTCTTTCTGCAGCTCAGACGACCCTTTCAGCGCCTCAAGTTCAGCCAATTGCTGGGCCAGTTTTTGTTCAAGCTGACGAAACTCTGCCAGACGCGACATATACTTACTCCGAAGTGGGTGGGGTGTTAGTTAGAGAATCCTAACGCGGTTCAAGTTCAAACCCAAATGACAATGAACCCCACCCGTGTGCAACTTTCTGCACAGGTTTGCGCTTTTACAAGGCTCTCGGCGCACGACATTCGCAACAGGGCACCCAGTCTTCACTGGTTGGCAATGCCAGGGGCGGCACGCAGGTAGGTTTCGTCATTCACCTGGTCGACAAGGAACTTGGCAAGATTGCCCCTGGATAACTTCATGCCGAGCTTGGCCTGCCCATACCAGCCTACTTGCACCTTGCTCTGGGCCGGGCCGTCCTTGAGGTTCGGTATGCGCACCAGCGTCCAGTCAAGGTCGGAGTGGGCGATAAGTTCACCCGTTGCCTTGATGTCTTCATAGGCTTTGCGCGTCAGCAACTTGAACAGCAGCACGAACGCATGTGCGTTGAACGCAAAGCGGTCCTTCGGATCACGATAGGCAGCCGTGGATATCTGCACAAGGCGGCGCACCCCTGCAAGTTTCATGGCCGCGATGATGTTGTGCAATCCGCGCATGACGGGCTTGTCGCCCTGCACCTTCAGGCTGTTGGGGCCCAGGGCACTGATCACTGCGTCGGCACCTTCCACGCACTTCGCAATGGCTGGCTGGTCTTGCAGGTCACCGACGACGACGCGTACCCGGCCCGCAAAAGCTTCCAGCTTGCTGGCGTCACGGGTGTAAACCGACAGGCTGTAGCCCCGCTTCAAGGCTTCCTCGATGATGAACCTGCCAGTGGGTCCGGTCGCGCCGAACAGCGCGATCCTTTTCTTCTCGTGCATGCTGCCTCCAGGTATAAAAAGGGTACCGGGTAACAAAGTTAGTGTGGGTTACCAACAGGTACAAAGGATGGTAGGGTGCCCTCTGTTTACGCACAAGAAGGCACAGGCATGTCACTTAGTCACCTGGATCTCCCGCCAGACCTGGCGGCCCCCGAGGCCGGCGGTTGCCTGGCCACCCGCAAGATCCTGGACCGCATCGGCGATAAATGGAGCCTTTACATCATTGCCGTATTGGCCAACGGCCCCCGCCGCTTCAATGAGTTGAAGCGTGGCATCGACGGTATTTCGCAGCGGATGCTGACCCTGACCTTGCGCGGGCTGGAGCGCGATGGGCTGATAACCCGCACGCTGTATCCCACCATTCCTCCGCGCGTCGATTACGACCTTACGGACTTGGGTAAAACCCTGCTGCAGCCCGTCATGGCACTGGTCAATTGGGCGAACGAGCATCAGCACGCCATCGTGCAAGCCCATGAACGCTTTGACCAGGCCACCGAGCCAGATCAGGTCCTGATCCAGGGCGTAGTCTATGAACGCCGGTGAGCGCCCAGCAAAGGCCCGTGCTTGAGCGCCAGGGCCCCATGCAGTGCATGCGACAAAATGGCGCGCCACCGAACTTGAACTGCCGGTCACTGATACGGCTTAATGCGCGCGACGTTTCCATGGGTGATTCATGCTTTCACGAGCGCGTGCGCATCTCTGTCTGTTCGCCTGCTTCGCCGTGCTGTTCAACCTGCTGGCGATGCCGCTTGACCGTGCCTTGCACACACCCCGCGTCGACAGCCAATCCCTGATTCTCGGTAGCTTTTGCAGCCTGCACGGTGCACAGAGCCTGCCCAAGTCATTGCTGGCCCAGCTCAAGGCCGAGCTGCCCCAACTCGGTGACCAGCCGGAAACGAAACACCAGGCGGGCGACTGCTGCTGTGGCCATGCCGGGCATAGCCTGCTGGCCAGCGACTACTATCGCCACCTGTTCCCGCGGTTCTGGCCCGATGCGCTTTTGCTCGGTGACAGCCACAGGTTGCCACTGCCGCGTGAGCAGTGGCCAAAGCTCAACCCCCGCGCCTCTCCCCTGGCCTGACCCGTCGCTGATTGCCAACAGCTGCCCCGTGAACTGCGGTGCGCAGCCCTGCCCGACTGTCTAGCCAGGAAACTTTCCATGCCTGCGTTCCGTTGTACCGCACGCGCTGCCTTGCCCGTGCTCGCTTTGTTCAGCCTCAGCCCCCTGACACTGGCCGTGGCCGAAACACTGCCTGCTGAAAACTCCACCCTCACCCTTGGCGCGGTCAACGTGACCAGTACCGAAAGCGGCCCGCTGGCCACCAGCAGCGTGCTCAGCTCGGTGGATATCCTGGGCGGCGACATCTTCGAGAAAATGCCGGTGGCCTACAGTTGGGAGCTGTTCAGGCGCGCGCCCGGGGTGTTGCTGACCGAATTCAACCAGGGCACCACCTCGGGCAAGCTGTCGTTTCGCGGCTTCAATGGCGAAGGCGAAGTGAACGCCGTGAAGTTGCTGATCGATGGCATCCCCAGCAACACCAACGACGGCAACATGCCCTTCATCGACTCGGTGTTTCCCATGGACATCGACAGCATCGAGGTGGTGCGTGGTACCAGCGATCCACGCTACGGCCTCAACAACATCGCCGGTAACGTCAATATCCACACCCGCACCGGGGGCAACTACAACAAGGCGCGCCTGCGCTACGGCAGCTTCAATACGCGTGAGGTGCAACTGGCCAAGGGCATCGAGACCAGCAATTGGACGCAGAACTACTTCTTCGCTCGCCAGCAGGTTGATGGCTACCGTGACCATGCCGATACCGAGCGCTACAGCTTCGGCGGCAAGTGGTTCTACACCCCCGACGATGGCAGCTACCGCCTTGGTCTGATTGCCCGTCACTACGAGTCAGAAGCTCAGGAGGCGGGCTACCTGACCGAGGATGACGCCCGCCATCATCCGCGCATGAGCAATGACTACAACGCCACGGACAAGGGGACGCGGCGGATGAACCAGGTCAGCGTGCACTTCGATACCGACCTGGCCGACACCTTGTCGTGGTCAGCCAAGACCTACCTCAATACCTTCGACGATCGTCGCTGGACTCAATACTGGCGTACCAGCTCGCAACAGGAACGAGACACCTACGAAGACCAGTACGGTGCCATTACCTCGTTGACCTGGCGGCCACAGGTGGACTGGCTGCACGCCTTCGCGCTGGAAGGTGGCAGCGATGTGCAGAAGCAACAGAACCGCAGCGAGCGCTATCGCACAGTGGAGCGTGTACGCCAGGCGCAGACACGCGACCAGGACTTCGACTTCAACACGGTCGGTGCCTACGTGCAGGCGGAGATCGAGCCGTTCCCATCGTTGAAGATCGTGCCGGCCTACCGGGTGGACAAGATCAGCGGTGACTTCACCAACAAGATGACCGGGCAGGACTACGACATCAACGACTACGGGCTGATCAAGCAGCCCAAGCTCAGCATTGTCTATTCGCCCTGGAAGTTTGCCAGCGTCTACGCCAACTGGGGCCGCACCTTCCAGGTCGGGACCGGCGCCGCAGCCTACAAGGTGCCGCCGCGCAATGAGGACCTGGCCCCTTCGATCAACGAAGGCTGGGAAACCGGCATCAAGTTCACCCCGGCCGGCTGGGTCGATGGCCGCGTGGCCTACTGGCGTCAGGACGCCTCTGGCGAAGTGAGCCGTCGCCTGAACGACCCCAGCGGGGAGTCGGACAATGTTGGTGAGACACGGCGCTGGGGCTACGACCTGCAGGTCAACCTGCATCCGAGCGAACGCACCGAGATGTGGATGTCGTACTCATGGCAATATTCGAAGATCCTTGAGCCGAGCAGCGCCTTGCCTGGCAGCAAAGGCAAAGAGGTCGACCATGTGCCGCACCACCTGTGGAATACCGGCATCAACTACCAGGCCACGCCTGCCCTGCAACTGAGCGCCTGGGCAAACGGCCAGACCCACTACTACCTGGAGCGCGAGAACACCCAAGGCACCTACGGTGGCTATGTGTTGCTGAACCTGGGGGCAACCTACCAGGTCAGTGCGTCGATGAGCGTGGACCTGCAGCTGAAAAACCTGACCAACCGCTATTACGAGTACGCCTGGTACGACCCGGATGGGGCGCACGCTTCGCTGCACGCCCCCGGTGACGGGCGCGCACTCTATGCCGGTGTGACGTTCGACTTCTGATGGCAAGCGGGGCGGCCACGCTGGCCCCGAGCAGGCGAGCAGACGCTCGCCTGTGGCACGGCCAGCCTGTTACAGGCTCATGTTCAACGACACGAATGCCGAACGGCCTGGGGCGGGCGAGAACATGGGCTGGTCGTTGCCGCCCCAGAAGAAGTTGTCGTACCAGACATATTCATATTCGCGGCCCAGCAAGTTCTTCACCTGCAGATCCACGCTGGTGGACGGGGTGATCCGGTAACTCACGCTGGCATCCACGACCACGAAGCCACCGTACTTGCCCTGCTCGTTGAGCTCATCGATGTAGTAGCTACCCTGTGCCCGCCCCTGCGCGCCGAACTTCCAGTCGTCATTGTAGCGGTACTCGACGCCCACATTGCTGATGTAGCGAGGGGTGGAAAACACTTCTTTTCCTGACAGCGACTGGCCGTTGGCAGCCAGGCCCTTGACCACTTTCGCCTCCTGAACCGCGTGGGACGCCCAGACCGTCCACTGTTCATCCAGCTGTGCGCTGATCTGCATGTCCACGCCACGGCGGCGGGTTTCGCCGAGCCCCACCGTGGTACCGGTGCTGGGCATGTTCGCGACTTCATCGGTCGCATCCTGCTGCCACAGCGCAAGCCGCGCCTGGGCACCCGGGAACGGCTGGAATTTCACCCCAACCTCCTTGCCCGTGTTGATGGACGGGTCGTACGAGGCTTGCCCGGGCAGCAGGTAAGCCGGTTCCGCGGACCCTGTGAGCACCTGGAAGGTGCGCCCCCAATTGGCGTAAACGTCGATTTCGGGGGTGAGGCTGTAGATCACGCTGAGTTTCGGTTGGCGGATCCAGCCATAGTCCTGCAGGGATGCCTTGGCGCCGCCGAGCACCTCGGTGTTGCCGGAGAATTTATCCACCCGCATGGCAGGGATGATCTTCAGCGCATCGGTAGGCTGAATGACCGCCTGCACGTACCCGCCAATATTGCGCAGGGTGTAAGCGTCGTCATTTTGCACGCGCGCCGGCGGCGCGTCGAAGTCGGTTGGCACACCGTAGTTGTAGCGCAGGCGACGGTACAGGTTGTCCTGCTCTTCGTAGTTGATGCCGCCATCGAGCGTCAGCAACTCGTTGGCGCGCCAGGTCAGGTTGCTGAGCATGCCGCGCTGCTGCTCGTCCCACTGGCGTCGCTGGCGAGGTGCGTTGCCAGGCCGGTAATCGGTGAAAGTGACAGTGCGGTCATCGTTGTAGCTGTTGTAGTACAGCTTGCTGCTCAAGCTAAGGTCATCGGCCAGCTGCCAGTCACTGTGCAAACTCACCTGCTTCATGTCGCGGTCGTCACCATCATTGCCGTTCTTGGCAGGTGACTGGGTGCGGCTGGCGTGCAGTTGGTCACGGGTGAGGAAGCCCGGCTCCTGGGCTTGGTGATGATAAAGCCGGGCAATCAGCCCGACACGGAAGGTCTGGTCATCGTTGTTGACAAACCATTTGCCGCCCAACGCATATTTGTTCGAGTTGCTGTGGTCGCGGTAGCCGTTGCTGTCCTGCTTGGCGAGCATGTAGTTCTGGGCGAAGTTGCCCTCCTCGTGGCCGACTGCCAACTGCACTTCACGGGTATCGAAGCTGCCGTAGGTCACCCGGCTATCGACATAGTTGCCGCCCTGGCGTGTGGCAAAGTTGATGTTGCCACCGATGTTGTGCAGCCCATAACGCGGGTCGTTGGTACCGCGTACCACCTCGATGTATTCGATGTCCAACGGGAAAATCATGTCGATGAAGCGCTGGTTGCCGCTGTTGACGTTGCTTGGCACACCATCGATCAACGTCTTGATGCCGTTGATGTAGCCCTCGCCGTTGAACGCACGGAAACTGACCTTGCCAGACTCTGCACCTTGGCCGGTTTCGGTCAACTGGATGCCTGGCATCTGCCCCAACAGCTGCCAGCTGTTCATCACGTTCTTGTCGCGCACCTGGTCGCTGCCAAGAACGTCGACCGAGGTCAGCACGTTTTCGGTGCTCAAGGCTACGCCGGCGGTCTGGGTGATGTTCACGTCACCGAGCGTGATGGTCGAGGTGCCGGTCTGTCCGGCGACAAGGTCAGGTGTGAACATTGCCGTAAAAATGGCAAACGATGCTTGGGGGAATCGCATGGAGAGTCCTGAGTCGGGCATGGGTTGTTGTATGGCAGACAAATGCGCGGCAAGGCCAAAGGCCAGTGCCGCGCTGTTTTATGTTATACCATAACCTTTTGCGCCACTAGCGTTTGCTGCCGCTGCCCGATTCCGCCTTGGCGCTGCGCCGCCTGCCCCAGCAGAACCGCCGGCTGCAAGCTGCTGGTGCCAGGCGGTTCTTGCCCATGTTAGGAAAGCTGACTTTTCGCCTGCCGAGCCTGAGCGTGCAGGCCTGCCAACACTTCCCCTGAGCGGGCCCCGGCTGTCTGCGCATTCTGCGCGTACAAACTGTTCCCCTGCGCATCAATGGCAACCACTGCCGGCCCCAGGCCGTTCACATTGATTCGTGAAAGCCGATAGTGCGTGACCATCTCCGGCCAGCCGACCTCGACAACCCGCTGAATCGCCCGGGACAGCAAGGTGCAGCCGCCACCCAGGAAGGACAGGTATACGCACCCAACCTTCCTCATTGCCTCGACGCTATGTTCATCCAGGCCACCTTTGCCGCCGACCACCCGAAGGCCGAAACCCTCGATCAAGGTTGGCATGTACGGGTTGAACCGGGTGCTGGTCGTGGGGTTGATGTAGAGCATCTCGAAATGCTCGCCCTCCCCTTGGCTGTAGCCCCCAAGATGAAAAAGCGCTTGGCCGCGCAACTCGACAGGGGGGGCCTCGCCGCTTTCCAGGCAGTGCATCAACCGCTGGTGCGTGGGCAGGCCGGCGGTGATCACCACGTCGCCGTCAACCACCACCAGGTCGCCGGCACGAAGGGAACGGATAGCGTGTTCGTCAAATGGCGCTTGAAGCCGCTTCATAGGGCGTTCCTCACTCGAAATAATCGACGCGACCGTCCGGGTGGATCCGGGCGGAACGACGTCGGTTGATCCAGCAGTTGAAGCACACGGCAACGGGCGTGAAACCATGGCCGGACGCGTAATCCACGTGCACGGCCATGGCCGTGCTATCGCCCCCGGTACCCATGGGGCCGAACCCCGTGGCATTGACGGCTTGGCGCAAGCGTTCTTCCATGTCCGCCAGCACTGGCTCGGGGTTGGATGTTCCGATCTGGCGCAGCATGGCTTGCTTGGCCAGTTTCGCGGCGTAGTCGAAGGTGCCGCCAATCCCGACACCGATCACCACCGGAGGGCAGTGCTGAGGGCCAGCCTTGAGGACCACTTCCATGACATACCGCTCGATGTCTTCGAGGCTTGGAAAGGTGAAGATTTCCAGTGCTGCCCAGCGCCCGGAGCCCAGGGCCTTGGGTGAACAGGTGATCTCGACGTAATCAGCGTCATCGATCAGTTCGAAGGTGGTGATGGGCATGTCCTTGCCCGCGTAGCCACGCTCAAGGGTCAGCGGGTTGGTCACATGGGCCAGCATGGGTGGCTGGATGGTGGCGACGAGGTCGCTGAAACCATCGGTGATGGCCTGCTTCACCGGCCCATCGAAATTGACCTTGGTGCCAACCTTGACGAAATACACCGGCACCCCGGAGTCGGAGCAGACAAAATGGTTTTCCTCTTCCGCCGCGCGTGCGCTGGCGATCATGATGTCCAGGGTCTGGCTTGCGGTCTGGTTGCGCTCCACGGCCTTCGCCTGGGCAAGCGCCCGCTTGGTGTCTTCAGGGATTTTCTTCAGCGAGCGCTCATAGAGTTCGGCAGTCACTTGGCGTAGCAAGTCCGACGAGATGGTACCCATTACAGGCTCCTCAGCATTTTTCTTGTAAGAAGCCAGGCAAGCCTGGCTTGAGGTGTTGCGTCAAACGCGTTCGAAGGCCAGCGCCAGGCCCTGGCCGACCCCAACGCACATCGTTGCCAGGCCGCGCCGGCCGCCCTGCTTTTCCAGGGCGTGAATGGCGGTCATCACCAGCCGTGCACCGCTCATGCCCAAGGGGTGACCGAGGGCGATGGCACCGCCATGCGGGTTAAGGTGCAGGGCGTCGTCGGCAATGTTCAATGCCCTGGCCACGGCCAGGCTCTGGCTGGCGAACGCCTCGTTGAGCTCAATGACATCGAAGTCGCCAATGTCCAGTTCAAGCCGGGCCAGCAGTTTCTGCACGGCTGGCACAGGCCCGATACCCATGACCCGTGGCGCCACCCCCGCGCTGGCCATGCCCAGCACCCGGGCACGTGGGGTGAGGCCATGGCGCTCGACCGCCGCTGCGCTGGCAAGGAACATGGCGGCTGCACCATCGTTCACACCCGACGCATTGCCTGCGGTCACGGTGTTGCCCGCACCGTTCACCGGTTTCAACGCCGAAAGTGCCTGCAGGGTGGTTTCCGGGCGCAGGTGCTCGTCCTGCTCGACGATCCGTTCGCCCTTGCGCTCACGCACGACCACAGGAACGATTTCTTCAGCGAAGAAACCACTGCGCTGCGCCTGCGCCGCGCGGGCCTGGCTACGGTTGGAAAAGGCATCCTGGTCTGCACGGGAAATACCGTATTGCGCGGCAACGTTGTCCGCGGTCTGCGGCATGCTGTCGACGCCATACTGCTCGGCCATGGCCGGGTTGACGAAGCGCCAGCCGATGGTGGTGTCCTCGATGCTCAGCGCACGGGAATACGCCGCTTCAGCCTTGCCCATTACAAACGGTGCCCTGGACATCGACTCGACGCCACCGGCAATGGCCAAGGCCATTTCGCCGCAGGCAATTGCCCGGTAGGCCGTACCAACTGCGTCCAGCCCCGAGGCGCACAGGCGGTTCAAGGTCACCCCCGGCACAGATGCCGGCAACCCGGCCAGCAGCGCGGCCATGCGCGCAACATTGCGGTTGTCCTCACCGGCCTGGTTGGCACAGCCCAGGAACACTTCCTCGATGGCCGTCAGGTCGACCCCAGGGTTGCGGGCGATCAACGCCTTGAGTGGAACAGCGGCCAGGTCATCCGCCCGCACGCCCGCCAGGGCGCCAGCAAAACGCCCGATTGGCGTACGGACGGCATCGCATATGAAAACATCACGCATGTACATCGTTCCTGTGCAGATTCTTAAGCGAATCAGTTGGCTTTGACGACGGGCTTGCCGGCTTCAGCCGGGGTGCCCAGCAGGATCATCGCGGCGCCAGTCAGCATCAGCACGCCATAGGCGGCCTGGGATGCGGCCATGCTGCCGGTCAGATCGATCAGTGCACCCACCAGCGCCGGCATGAACACGTTACCGACACCGGCCAGCGTGGTGACCAGGGCGATGCTGCCCGCTGCCGCCTTGCCGGTCAGCAGGCTGCCGGGCAAGGTCCAGAACGGACCGGTCGCCCCCAGAACCGATGCGGTGGCGACGATCAGCAGAATCACCGAGACAGTGGTGCTGGGTTGCAGAATGGCCAGGGTCAACCAGCCAAGCGCCGAAATGCTCAAGCAGATCGCCACATGCCAGCGGCGCTCCATGACCTTGTCCGAATGCTTGCCCACCAGGTACTGCGCGATCACACCCACCATGAACGGCAGTGCCGACAGCAGGCCGACATGGAACAGGTCGGTGATGCCCGTTTTGCGAATGATGGTCGGCACCCAGAATGCAGCCGCCACTGCGCCACTGAAAACCGCCAGTGCGGTGAACGCCAGCACATACACACGTTTGTCCTTGAACGCGCCCCAGAGGGAATGGTGTTCGTTGGCATTGCTGGTGTCATCTGCCGCCAACTCGTCGAGGATGACCTGGCGCTCCTGCTCGGACAGCCACTTGGCTTCCTTGGGCGAGTTGTCCAGCAACAGGTAGGTGGCGACGCCCATCACGCAGGCCGGCAGGCCGGCGACCAGGAACAGGATCTGCCAACCCTTCAGGCCGAACAAACCGTCCAGGTGCTGCATGATGCCGCCCGCCAGTGGCCCGCCGATCATGCCTGAAATAGGGATCGCAGCCATGAACATCGCCGTTACGCTGGCTCGGCGGTTACGCGGCACCCACAGCGTGAGGAACAGCAACACCCCCGGGAAGAAGCCCGCTTCGGCCACACCCAGCGCAAAGCGCAGGATGTAGAACATGGTTTCGCTTTGCATCATGGAGAACGCCGCACAGGCGATACCCCACATGATCATGATGCGCAGCACCGTCTTGCGAAAACCGATGCGCTGCAGCATCAGGTTGCTGGGGATCTCGAACAGGATATAGCCGACGAAGAAAATGCCGGCGCCGATGCCGTACACCATTTCGCCGAAACCAAGGTCAGTCATGAAGCCGAGCTTGGCGAAGCCGATGACGTTGCGGTCAATCAGTGCCAAGACGTAGCAGATCATGAGCAGTGGCAGGATCTTCCATTTCACACGAGCGAACGTCCGCTGGGCGAACTGTTCGTCGGTGTAAGCCTGGACGGCATCTGCACTTTCGCGCGCTGTGATCATTGTGGGTTGCCCTGTTGTTGTTATCGGTTTTGCCGTCACATGAGCGTGCCGCTCAGTGTACGGCTATCAGCCAAGCCCTGGGCGCTTGCTGTGGTCCCATGAGACCGCTGCACGACCTAAAAGTCAATAGGTCATTTTTATAGCCTATTGACTTTTAGGTCGTCCTCGCCGGTAATTGTGGTGGGCTGACGCGATGCCAGCCGATAGAAACGCCCCCACATAGGACAGGTAACAATGACAACAAACCTGAACCGGCAGCTGCTGACGCTGACCACACTTACCCTCGCCGTGTCGTCAGGCGTACAAGCCGCTTTTCTCGATGACAGCAAAACCTCGTTGGACTCCAGAACCTTCTATTTCCAGAACGATTACCGGGATGGCAGCGGCCAGAACCGCGTCGAAGAAAGTGCCCAGGGCCTGACCTTTCGCTTCCAGTCCGGCTACACCGAAGGCGACATTGGCCTGGGCCTGGATGCAGCACTGATGTACGGCTTCAAGCTCGACTCAGGTCCGCAGCGAAGCGGCTCTGGCCTGCTACCGCGTAACGCCGAAAGCCGCCCGGGTGGCCCCAGCTATGCCCGCGAGTCACAGGACGAATACAGCAAACTGGCCCTCACCGCGAAACTGAGGCTGTACCAGGACACGCAAGTGCTGGTCGGTACCATCAACCCGAGCCTGGGCGTGTTGCAGCCAAGCACCACCCGGCTGTTCCCCCAGGACTTCCGCGGCACCCAGGTCACCAACACCTCGATCAGCGGGCTGACCCTGCGCGCCGGCAGGCTCGACCGCGCCCGCCACCGGGACTCCACCGATTACCAGGGCATCGGTATCGCCTACGCCAACGGGCAATACCCACGCACCGACAACCGCGACTTCAAATACGCCGCAGCAGACTACGCGCTGGGCAAGGATGTGGTGCTCAGTTACAACCTCGGTGAGCTGGAAGACGTCTACCGCCAACACTTCGTCGGCATCAAAGGCAAGTTGCCGGCGGGGCCGGGGCGCCTGGTCAGCGACATCAGGCTGTTCGCTTCCCAGGAAGCCGGCGCTGGCGACGCCGGCACTATCGACAACCGGGTGTACAGCGGGCTGTTCGGCTATGAGTGGAACGGCCACACGCTGCAGGCCGGCTACCAGAAGGTCGATGGCAAAGGCGCATACCCGCAGCTGGAAAATACAGCCACCTACCTGCACACCGAAATGATGCTGACCAACTTCGCCAAGCAGAACCAGGCTTCATGGCTGGCGCGCTATGACTACAACTTCGCGGCTGCCGGCCTTCCCGGGCTGATGCTGACCGTGCGCTATGTGAAAAGTGACAACGCCCAGGTCGTCGGGGTGCAGCAGGATGGCCGCGAGCGGGAACTGGATACCGATATCGGCTACGTGGTGCAAAGCGGCACGTTCAAGGACCTCGCCGTGCGCTGGCGCCATGGCGTGCTGCGCAGCAATTACCAGCGCAACAGCGACCAGGACCGCCTGATCGTCGACTACAGCTTCAAGTTCTGATCCAGCTCATTCCACCCTCCCCCACGCCGGCCACGCTCTGGCGGGTGGGGTGCAGGGGTTTCCCCCCAACCGGAAGGTGTTCAATGAAACTGTCGAAATTAGTCGCCCCTCTGAGTGTCTTGTGCGCAATTGCGCTCGCCCCGGCCGCCTGGTCGCAGGGCAACATCGCCCACCGCACCATCCAGCATGCCGACGCCACCATCGCCTACTCGGTACAGGGCCAGGGGCCGCTGGTGATGATCCTGGCCTCCACTGGCCGCGGCAGCGCCGAATTCGCCCCATTGGCCGAGCAACTGGTGCGCCGCGGCTATCGCGTGGTCTTGCCCGAACCCAGGGGTGTGGCAGGCAGTAAAGGGCCGATGAAAAACGTGACGTTCCACGATTTCGGCGACGACTTCGCCAACGTGATCGCCGCCGAAGGCGGCCCGGCAATCGTTGCCGGGCATGCGTACGGCCAGTGGATCGCCAAGACCATCGCCAGCGACCACCCACAGGCTGTGCGCGGGATCGTGCTGCTTGCCGGTGGCGCACGCCAGTGGCCCAGCGAGCTGTCCGATGCCATCACCCGGATCAACGCCGAGCAAACCCCCGAGGATGAAAAACTCGCCGCGTTGCGCCTGGCCTTCTTCGCCGAAGGCAATGATCCGCGCCCCTGGCTGACCGGGTGGCACCCGCAGGTCACGCAAAGCCAGCGGGAGGCACGTGCCAATACCCCCAAAGAGAGCTACTGGGCAGGCGGCAGCGCCCCGATCCTGGACTTGCAGGCTGGCGCCGACCCCTTCCGGCCCGAGCGCTCGCGCATGGAAACCAAGGAGGAGTTCGGCGACCGGGTGACGATCAAGGTCATCCCACATGCGAGCCATGCGCTGCCGGCGGAGAAGCCTTTGGAAACCGCCGACGCCATTGCCGATTGGGCTGATGGCTTACCTCGGTAAGCGTGACGAAAAAAGGGAGATCATCACTGATCTCCCTTTGCGCCACCCCGCCTGATCAGCGCCCGACGAACACCGGGGCGCGCTTCTCCACCACCGCCCGGGTCGCTTCACGGGCATCCTCGGTCGCCATCAGCCGGGTGCTGTAGCCCTGCTCGACCTGGTAGCCGTCTTCGACCTGCATGAACTCGATCTCGTTGAGCGACGCCTTGCCCATGCGCAAGCCCAGCGGGCTCTTGCTCGCGATCAGCCGGGCCAGCTCCTGGGCCCGCGACATCAGGGCCTCAGGCGCCAGAACCTCCTCGACCAGGCCAATGCGCAGCGCCTCTGCGGCGTCGATCGGCAGCCCGGTGAAGAACATCTTGCGCAGGTTGCCCTGCCCGATCAAACGCCCAAGGTGCGCGCCGCCGCCACAGCGGCCGACGTTGATCTCCGGCATGCTGAACTTTGCCCGTTCGCTGGCGAGGCGAATATCGCAGACTGCCGCCAGCACCGTTCCGGCGCCCAACGCAGGGCCGTTTACCGCTGCGATCACCGGCACCGCGCACTGGCGTACCGCCGCGAAACATTGCCGCACGACTGCCGCACGCGCAGGGTCTTCATCGACGGTCGCGGCAAGGAACTCGTGCAGATCCAGGCCAGCACAGAAGGCCCGATCACCGGCAGCGGTGAAAATCACGCAGTTGACCGCCGGGTCGCTCCCCAGCCGGGTGAACAGTTCGCCGATAGCCTGGTAGTGGGCCAAGGTGATTGCGTTAACCGGTGCACGGTCCAGCGTGACGACCGCCACGCCCTCGTTGATCTCAAGCTTCAAATCTTGCATCACGCGCTTTCCTTACTGTCGAAACCGAAAAGATGGGCAGGGTTGTCCACCAGGATCTGACGAATGATCGCTTCGTCCCCTACCCAGTTCATGAACACGTCCAGCAACTGGCCCACGTCCGGCGATTGTTCGGCCATGCGCACAAAGGGCCAGTCAGACCCCCACAGCAGCCTGTCTGGCCGCTTGTTCACCAGGGCCTGGTGGAATGGCTGCAGCTCGGCGTATGCAGGTGCCTGCCGGGACACCCGGCAAAGCGACAGCTTGGCCCACACCTGGCCGCTGTCGAGCAGGGCCAGAAACTGCTGGAACGCCGCGCCTTCCACGCCGGCCGCCACATCGAATTGCCCCATGTGGTCGAACACGATCGGCATGTCGAGATGCCTGACCGTTTCGAAGACACGCGGGCAGTCCTGGGCCTTGGCCCAGATGTGCGCGTGCCAGCCCCGTTCGCGCATGCGTGGCGCCAATTGGCACAGGGTATCGACGCCTATGCTGCCGGCGTAACGCTTGCCGCTGCTGGGGTCGAGCATCTCGATAAAGCGCAGCCCGCGTACCCCCGCCTGATGCAAGGTGTCGAGGCTGGCGTCGCTGATGCTCGCATCGGCAACGGCGATGCCCCGTGCCCGGCCGGCCAGCTCACCCAGGGCATTGACCAGGGCGCGGGTATCGGTGCCATAAGGTGCCGGCTGCACCAGCACGCCCCGGTCCAGGCCGACGCTGTCCAGCATCTGGCGATAGACCGAGGGCGCTGCCAATGGAATCGCATACGTGGCCGGGCCGGTGGCAAAGGTATCGAGCGGGCCGAAGACGTGGCAGTGCACGTCACAGGCACCCGCCGGCACGCTTCGAGCGGTGTGCGCCGGCATGCGCGGTTCAATGGTGTCCATCAACGCTCCCCCATCGCAGGGTGTGCGCCAGCCTGGAAAACCGCCGGCGCCGGCTCTGTCAAACGCGGTAAGCCGCACTGGGCATCGGTTGCCACTTGCAGGGGCGCCTTGACCTCATCGGGCAACGGAATACGGTGCACGTTCAGGGTCATGGCAACCAGCGTGTAGTAGCCGATCACCGAAGACAATTCGACCACGCCCACCGTGCCCCAGCGCGCATGAATGCGCTCGTACACGTCTTCCTGAACGTCGCCATGCAGTTGCATCTGCCGGGCGAAGGTATAAATGTCCCAGGCCTCCGAGTCGTCGAACACCGGTGCCTCCCCTGCTGCAATGGCGTCGATGATCGTGCTCTGCAACCCGGCCTTGGCTGCGTCGTCGGCGTGAATATGCCATTCCAGCTGGCCATTCCAGCGCCGCGCAGTGACCAGGATCGCCAGTTCACTCAAGCGTTTGGGCAACACCGTGTCGTAACGCAGCACTTCGCCCAGGCGCTGCCAGCGGTCAGCCAGCACCGGGTTATGCATGGCGGCCCGCAAAGGGCCCACAAGGCGCCCGCGGGGGCCACGGACAACGGCTTCATACACTTCAGCCTGCGCCTCGGACATGGTGCGGGCATCAAACAGCGGAATTCTGGCCATGACTCACTCCTGCGAGGCGGCGGATGGAACAGGGATCGTGATGCCAAGCTCACGCAACACCTCAGCCGTGTGCTGGCCCAACAGCGGCGGTGCACGGTTGAAATCCAGGCTGGCATTGCGCATGCGAATCGGGCTTACCACTTGCGGTACCACGCCGGCCAGTGGGTGGGGCAGCTGGCGCAGCATTTCTCGGGCCTGGACCTGCTCGTCGGCGAACACCATGGGCACCGTGTTGATCGGCCCGCACGGCACCTTGGCTGCTTCCAGCGCGCTCAGCCATTCCTGCAGCGGGCGTTCGGCAAGCCGCTCGGCGATAAGGCGCAGCAAGGACGGCAGGTTGTCGACCCGGGCCTGGTTGGTGGCATACAGGGGATCGTCGGCCAGTGCTGGCGCTGCAATCACTTCGCAGAAACGCCGGAACTGACCGTCGTTGCCTACCGCCAGCACGATGTGGCCATCGGCGCACTTGAAAACGTCTTGTGGCTGGATGTTCGGGTGGCGATTGCCAGCGCGCTGCGGGGTCTTGCCCGATACCAGGTGGTTCATGGCCTGGTTCGCCAGCACCGCCGTCTGCACATCCAGCATGGCCAGGTCGATGTACTCGCCCTCACCGGTGCGCTCGCGGTGCGCCAGTGCAGCCAGCACCGCCACGGTGGCATACATGCCGGTCATGATGTCGACGATCGGGATACCGACCTTCTGTGGTCCACCGCCCGGCAGGTCGTCCCGCTCCCCGGTCACGCTCATCAAGCCGCCCATGGCCTGGATCATGAAATCGTAGGCGGCGTTGTCGCGCTTGGGTCCGGTTTGCCCGAACCCGGTAATGGAGCAGTAAATGATATCCGGCTTTACCGCCTTGAGATCGTCGTAACCCAGCCCGTAGCGGCTCAAGGTACCGACCTTGAAGTTCTCCAGGACTATATCCGACGCGGCCGCCAGCTCCCTGACCACCTGCTGCCCGGCCGGGTCCGCCAGGTCGACGGTGACCGAGCGTTTACCGCGGTTGACCGACAGGTAGTAGCCGGCTTCTTTCGTCGCGTTGCCTGCTTGGTCTTTGAGGAAGGGAGGCCCCCAGGTACGGGTGTCATCCCCGACCTCGGGGCGCTCGACTTTGATTACGTCAGCACCGAGGTCAGCCAGAACCTGTCCCGACCAGGGGCCTGCCATGATCCGGCTCAGATCGAGAACGCGGATATGTGAAAGTGGGCCTGCCATGTTATGGACTCCAGAGTTAGGTGGCGCTCGGCGCGTTGTCATCACGAATTGCGGTCGCGGCCACGGCGGGGCGCGACTGGAACTGCTGATACCAGTGCGCCAGGGCCGGGTGGCCAGGGCGCCAGGCAATGAATGACCAGCGAAAATCCAGCTGGCCAAGCGCACAACCGATGGCGATATGGCCTAGCCCGAAGGGTGCGGCTTCAAGCTCGGCAGCCTGGGCTTCCAGGGCGGCGAGCACGGCTTGGCATTTTGCGTTGAAGGCATTGAGAAAGGGGTCGTCGGCACAGTCGTGGGGCAAGCCACGGTCGATGTACCAGTTGCGCCACAGCAACAGCACATCGATGAATCCGTCGCCCAGCGCTTGCCAGGTCATGGCTTGCAGGTAGCGGGCACGGTCGACCGGGACCAGCCTGGTGCCATTGTGCAGGCCATCGAGAAAGTCACAGATGACACGCGAGTCGTAGAGCTTGCGGCCATCGGCCAGCACCAGCGTCGGAATCTTGTTCAAGGGGTTGTCGAGCATGACCTGCTCATTGAGCTGGTTCATGCCCACGACATTGCGCACGCAGGTGACGCGGTCGAGCAGACCCGTTTCGTGCAGTACGATCATCACCTTGCGTACGAACGGTGAGCGCGGCGACCAGTGCAGGGTCATCGCTTGGCTTGCCGGGTGGGGAGTAGAGACAAAGGTCACTTTTGATCCTATGTGCTAACTTTATGACCTTTTCAGTATAGACCTATCTGAAAAGCGCTTGCCATCCCCCGTGCAATGATTTTTTCTCAGGCGTGCGCAGGCGCGCTCAACCGGCTGGATTCGCGCGCCTCGAAGCGCTGCTGCCATTGGGCAAGCTGGGGGTGGCTGGCATGCCACGGCACGTCGGCGAAGCGAACCGCCAGGTAGCCCAGGGCGCAGCCGATCGCGATATGGCCAATACCGTAGGCAACCGTATCCAGTTGCGCCACCTCATGCTCCAGCAATTGCAGGGTCGATGAGAGCTTGAGTGCGCTGGCGTGCAGGAAGTCCTGCTGCTGTTGGGCCTCGGGCCGCTCACGTTCATGTCGCCATACAATCAGCGTGTCACACAAGCCATCGCCCAACGCCTGCCAGCGCAAGGCTTGCCAACGCCTGTCGGCCTGCTGCGGGTACAGCCCCGGGCCGTGCCCGAGGGTATCGAGGTATTCACAGATCACCACAGAATCGAACAACACCGAGCCGTTACCCAGCTCCAGTGTTGGAATGCGCATCAACGGGTTGATCGCCAGCAGCGCAGCATTGGGCACGTGCCGGGAGACCTTGGTGCGCACACAGCGCACCTGGCCTGCCAGCCGGCGTTCATGGATCACGCACATGACCTTGCGCACGAACGGCGACAGTGGCGACCAATGCAGCGTCATCCCGCCAGTCATACGCTGACCTTGACGTCGAGCCTGACCACGTCACCTCGGTATACCCCATCCCCGACGAACACCAACCGCCCCTGGTCATCGATGGCAGACCGGTAACAATAGGCAACCGGGGCATTGAGCGGGATCTCCAGCGCCTCTGCAGTCGCCAGGTCTGCCGTGCCAATGGTGATGGTCTGGTGCACTTCCTTCAGCGTCAGGCCGGGCAGGTCCTTGAGAATTCGCAAGGTCGTGTGGGTTTCAAGCAGTTTCGCCGGAATCTTGCGCACCAGCCGCGCATCGATGAATGCGTTGCCGATGTAATACGGTTTGCCTTCGCGCAGGTGGCGGCGCCGCCAGCACCGGTACTCCGGTGCCATTTCACCGATCTTGTGCTGCACATTGACAGGCTGGGCCTTGACGTCGAAAGACAGCACTTCTGTCGTGACCCCTTCCGGTGACAGCAACAGGCCCGACCAGTCGGTGGGCACTTCACACCACATCTGCTCTTGTGGCTGCTGGATGACGAAGGTGCCCTTGGCACGGAAGCGCCGTATCAGCTTGTCCTCTTCGAGGATGTCCAGCGCTTGACGCACCGTTGCGCGAGCCACGCTGCACTCCGCGGCAAGGTCATCCACCGTGGGTATCTGCCCGCCTACCGGCCACAGGCCTTGCTCGATCCTGCGGCGGAACAACGTGGCCAGCTGGATGTAGCGGGCTACGCCACTGCGGCTGAAATCAATGCCTGACTTGCTGGCCAATGCATCTAGGTCTTTCATCAATTCGTCTCGTCTGTGAGCCCCGTGGGGCATGCCTTGATCGCGCGGCGGCAGTATCGCATAAACCATAGGTTTGCATTATTAGCCTTTAAGGTCCATTGGCAGTTAATTCTATAGGTCATCCTATTGACCTTTAAAGCCTCGTGTAAGTACAGTGTTGGCATCATTCGCACTGTCACACGGGTATCAGGCATGAGCACCGCACTGAGCAAAACAGCCAGCATTGGCATCATAGGGGCAGGCACGATGGGTGCGGGCATCGTCGCCGTGGCCTTGCGAGCCGGGCATGCCGTGTACCTGCACGACACCCGCGAGCAAGCGCTGACCCAGGGCGCCGAGAGCGTCACCGCCTCGCTGGATCGATGGGTCAAGCGCGGGCACCTGACTGCCCGGCAACGGGACGAATGCCTGGCCCGGCTGACCCTGGCAGCCGAGTTGAGCGAACTCTCGGCGTGCGCACTGGTGGTGGAAGCCATCATCGAAAACCTGGAAATCAAGCAACAACTGTTCAGCGCACTTGAAGCAGTGGTCGGCGAGCACACCATCCTCGCCAGCAACACCTCCTCCATCTCGATCACGGCGATCGCGGCAACCCTGCAAAGGCCGCAGCGCATGGTCGGCATGCATTTCTTCAACCCGGCAACGGTGCTGCCGCTGGTCGAGGTGGTCAAAGGTGAAGCCACCTGCGCAACCGTGGTAGCCCAGGTCAGTGAACTGGCCACCCAGTGGGGCAAATGCCCAGTCGAGTGCAAGTCAACGCCAGGCTTCATCGTCAACCGCGTGGCCCGCCCGTTCTACGCCGAAGCCCTGCTGGGCCTGGAAGACCAGGTGGCGCCTGCTGCAGTGATCGATGCCGCGTTGCGCGATGCAGGCGGGTTTCGCATGGGGCCGCTGGAGCTGATGGACCTGATCGGCCACGACACCAATTTTGCGGTGACGCGAAGCATTTACGACGCCTTCTTCCAGGACCCTCGCTACCGCCCTTCGCTCACCCAGAAAGCACTGGTGGACGCAGGGTGGCTGGGCCGCAAGACCGGCCGCGGCTTCTACCGCTACGACCCGGGCTCGACGCCCGATGCCATCACCTATGAAGCCGCTTGCCCACAACCAAAGCTGGTCCAGCAATTTGGCGATTTTCCTGGGGCGCAAACCGTTCGGCACGTGGCCGAGGAACATGGCTGCCACATCGAAAGGCACAACGGCGACGGCTACCTGATGGTCGACGGCGTGCAGCTACGCCCTTGCCTCGGGCTGACTGCCCTCGCGCTGGCGACCGCCCAGGAACTCGACCAGGTCGTGCTGTTCGACGCCTCCACCCACCTTGAAGCAGCCTCCCTGGTCGTGCTCAGCGGCGCCGACACCTGCAGGCGCGCCTCCCTGGATAGCGTGGTTGGCTTTTTCCAGGCGCTGGGCAAGCAGGTGGTCATCATCGACGACGTGGCGGGCATGCTCGTGACACGCACGCTGTGCATGCTTGCCAACGAAGCCGCGCAGGCCGTCAGCCAAGGCATCGCCACCGCGCAGGCGGTCGACCTTGCCATGCTCAAGGGGGTCAACTACCCGGTGGGCCCGCTGGCCTGGGCCGACGCGTTCGGCAACCACAACGTGGTCACCGTGCTGGACAACCTGGCCCGCGCCTGCCCCGATGGCCGCTACCGCGCCAATGCGCTGCTGCGCCGCAAGGCACTGACCAATACGCCCTGGAACCACGCTGAATAGAGCCCGAACATGCCTTCGACAAACCCCGTTCACCAGCAGATTCACACAGATGGCTACGCCATCATCACCCTCGACCGGCCAGAGCGTCGCAACGCCCTGAACCTGGAAATCAAACAGCTGCTGGCCGAGGCCGTAGAGGCACTGGCAGGCGACCCGCGCGTGCATGCCCTGGTGATCACCGGTGCAGGTGGCTATTTCGTCGCCGGCACGGATATCGCCGAGATGCGCGACATGACCCCCACTGAACACACGGCCCTGCAAACCGGACGCCTGTTCGAAGTCGTCGACCGCTGCGAAAAGCCGGTGATCGCCGCGATCGAGGGCTACGCCCTGGGTGGCGGCTGCGAGTTGGCCCTGGCCTGCGACATCATCATTGCCTCGCGCACGGCGCGCCTCGGCCAGCCGGAAATCAACGTTGGCATCATGCCAGGGGCAGGCGGCACCCAGCGCCTGCTGCGCACCATCGGCAAGTACCGCACGGCGTTGCTCACCCTCACAGGTGAACCCCTCAGCGCTGAACAGGCCTTCAATGCCGGCATGCTTTCCGAAGTGTGTGACGAAGGCGCTGCACTGCAGCGCGCATGTGCCATCGCCGCGCGTATCGCCGCTCAGCCGCCCTTGGCCGTGCGGGCGATCAAGGCACTGTTGGCTACCGGTGAGGACGCCCCCCTGCATAGCATGTTGAAGCTTGAAAGAAGCGCCTTCGTGCAACTGTTCGACAGCGAAGACCAGAAAGAAGGCATGACTGCCTTCCTGGAAAAGCGCAAGCCAACGTATCGCGGGCACTGATGCCTGCTGCGGCAAGGCGAAACCCACCTGCAAGGACCATTGAACATGCCGACCATCGTCAATCTCGGGCCCATTCCCGACATGCTGGAGCGCCGCCTGCGGGCGCGCTTCGAGGTGTGCCCCATCGCGCAGGCCGAAGCGCCCGAGCAGATCGAAGTGGCCGTGACCACCAGCATGGTCGGTGCCAGCGCTCAGCAGATGGCCCAGTTGCCGCGTTTGCAACTGATTCTGTGCAACGGTGCCGGCCTGGACCGCATCGACCTGGCTGAAGCGGCAGCACGGCACATCGAGGTGTTCAATACCGCCGACGCGGTTACCACAGACACCGCTGATTACGCCGTGGCTTTGCTGTATGCAGCCAAGCGCAGGGTTACCCAGGCGGATCGCTTCGTCCGGGCCGGCCAGTGGGGCAAGGAAGCCTTCACACCCACCCGCCGCGTCAGCGGCAGCAAAGTCGGCATTGTGGGGTTGGGCAAGATAGGCACGCTGGTGGCCCAGCGCATGCAGGGGCTGGGGCTTGAGGTGGGCTACCACACGCCCAGGCCAAAGCCGGCAGCCGGGCTTGCCTATTTCGATCACATCGAGCAACTGGCGGCCTGGTGTGATGTGCTGGTGCTGTGCTGCCCTGCAACCCCCGCCACCGACCGGCTGGTCGGTAGCCAGGTACTGCAGGCGCTCGGCAGCGCTGGCACGCTGATCAATATCTCGCGCGGCTCCGTGGTCGCGGAAGATGACCTGATCCAGTCGTTGGGCCAAGGCGTCATCGCAGCCGCGGCGCTGGATGTGTTCGCCAGCGAACCGGCACTCGACAGCCGCCTCGCCACCCTGCCCAACGTCATTCTCTCCCCGCATGCGGCTGCCATTACCGTTGAAACCAGGGCCGAGATGGCAGCGCTGCTGTACCAGCGCGCTGCCGCTCACTTCCAGGCCGGGCTCACGGGTTGATGTAGCTGGTTTTCACCTGGGTGAAGAACTCGGCCGCATAACGGCCTTGCTCCCTGGGCCCGTAGCTGGAGCCTTTGCGCCCGCCAAAGGGCGCATGGGGGTCGACCCCTGCGGTCGGCGCGTTGACCATGACCATGCCGGCTTGCAGCCCGCGCTTGAACTGCGCAGCCTGCTTGAGGGAGGTCGTGCACACCCCGGCCGACAAGCCATAAGGCGTTGCATTGGCCACGGCCAACGCCTGCTCGGCATCCGCCACCCGGATCACCGCCGCCACCGGGCCGAAAATCTCTTCCTGGCAGATACGCATGGCCGGCGAAGCGCCAACGAACAACGCGGGCGTCAGGTAGAAGCCGGGCTTGCCCTCGACCTCTGCAATGGCCTGGCCGCCGTACACCAGCTCAGCGCCTTCGCGCTGGCCCAGCTGGATATAGTCGACGTCCTGGGCGAGTTGCGCGGCATCCACCACCGGGCCAATCCGGGTTGCCGGGTTGCGCGCATCGCCCACCTGCAAGCCTGGCAGCTTCGCCAGCATCGCCGCCACAAAGCGGTCATGGACCTTGTCGGTCACGATCAGCCGTGACGATGCCGTGCAGCGTTGCCCGGTCGCGTGATACGCGCCGTCGAGGGCGCAGGCCACGGCCACCTCGATATCGGCATCGTCCAGCACCACCAGTGGGTTCTTGCCGCCCATCTCCAGCTGGAAGCGCGCCATGCCACCTGGGCGGGCGACTGCTGCTTGCGCCACCTTGCGGCCAGTGCCCTCCGAACCGGTAAAGCTGATGGCCGCCAGCCTGGGGTCGTTCAGCAGCACATTACCGATCTCGCGGCTGCTGCCCATCACCAGGTTGAATGCGCCGGCCGGCAGGCGAGCGCGGCTGATGATTTCAGCGAGCACCCAGGCACAACCAGGTACCAGTTCAGCGGGTTTGAACACCACGGTATTACCGTAGGCCAAGGCTGGGGCAATCTTCCAGGCCGGAATCGCCAGCGGGAAATTCCACGGGGTGATCACCGTCACCACACCGATCGGTTCACGGGTAATCTCCACCGTCATGCCCGGGCGGGTGGAAGCCAGCAGCTCGCCTGGCAGGCGCAGGCACTCACCGGCAAAGAACTTGAAGATCTGCCCCGCCCGCAGCACCTCGCCGCGGGCATCGGGCAAGGCCTTGCCCTCCTCCCGTGCCAGCAAGTCTGCCAACTCGTCACGGCGGGCCAGAATTTCGCTGCCGATGCTGTCGAGTGCATCGCTGCGCTGTTGCGGCCCCCATGCTGCCCACTCCGCCAGCGCCTCGCTGGCGGCGGCGAACGCTGCTTGCGCCTGGGCTTCGCTGGCGCGTGCGAAGTGCCCAATGATATCTCGGGTATCAGAGGGGTTGATGTTGGTCGAGACCGCTTGGCCCTCGACCCATTTTCCATCGATGAAATTGCAATACATCGCTTTGGGCTACTCCCACATCCTAAAGACCGGCAGCGCTCACCCCGCGCGGCGCTGCCACTGGCACATCAGCCCCGTTCGCGGGCGCGCGCGAGGTTGTCCTTCAGTAACGACGGCACACGCTCGTCGAACCCCAGGGCCACACGGCGAACTTCCGGGCTGTCGGTGGGTTGATGGCCGACACCCAGCGCACTGGCGCGCGGTGCGTCGATGGCAATGACCTGCCCACGAATGCGGCCGATGCCGGTCACCTCGCACTCCACCACGTCGCCCGCGCCGATACTGCGCGAGTGGCACGGCGTGCCCATGAGAATGACGTCGCCCGCCTCCAGGGTGATATGCCGCGCCAGGTCGGCGATCACGTAATGCGGGCCCCAGATGGTTTCATCGCCGATGTGGGCCTGCTGGACCACCTGGCCGTTGACGTAGGTGCGCAGCGTCTGCTCGAACAGGTTCACCCCGCGCACGATGCCAGGGCCGATCGGCAGCAGCGTGTCGGCGCCTTTGACGCGCAGCATGCTGCCCTGGTCGGTGTCGCGGAAATCCTGCAGGCCCATGTCCAGCGCCGGGCAAAAACCTTCGATGTAGGCCCAGGCTTCATCGGGGGTGACGTTACGGCAGTTGCGCCCGATCACAACGGCGTACTCGCCCTCGTAGTTCAGGTACTGACAGTCTGCGGGTTTGTGGATCTGCCCTTCATGCCCATTGAGCGACGTGCGCGGCTTGACGAAATACGTCGGGGTCTCGGTGGGCTTGGCCTTGTTGCGTGTTTCGAAACTCCGCGAGCTGTAGCTGATGTGCACAGCGATGATCTTGCCGGGGTTGACCGGCGGCAGGTAGGCCTGGCCTTCGGCAGCGATCACCCGACCATCGTCCAGGCGCAATTGCCCGGCCGCGTCACCTTCCTCGATCAGCGTGCCCCAGCACGCGGTGCCGCCCAACAACACCCGGCGTCGCTCGACACGGGGGCCACGCATGACTTCAGGCAAGGCCTGGATTGGAAACTCGAAATCCATTTTTTCTAACCTCTTGAAATGTTCAGCGCTTGCCAGTGCGCACGAAAGCGACAACCACCAACCCGGCCATCAGCACGAAGCCGGCAATGATGTACATGGCGCTGGCGGTAGTACCGGTATTGGTCTTGACCCAGCCCACCAGGTACGGGCTGAAGAACCCTGCCAGGTTGCCGATGGAGTTGATCAGGGCGATCCCGGCAGCGGCAGCCACGCCGCCCAGCATGCCCGTGGGCATGGACCAGAAGATCGGCGCCATGCTCTGCAGGCCCATGCTGGCCAGGGTCAGGGCGAACATCGCGGCCATGGTGTTGTGCTGGAACACCACGGCCAGGGCCAAGCCCAATGCCCCGGTGCTGGCAGCCGCGCAATAGTGCCAACGGCGCTCGCCGGTACGGTCGCTGTGGCGGCCGACCAGAATCATCGCAACCACGCCGAAGGCGTAAGGGATTGCCGACAACAGGCTGATGTGGGTGGTGCTTTCAACGCCGGTTGCCTTGATGATCGAAGGCAGCCAGAACCCAAACCCGTACTGCCCCATGGAGCTCCCGAAATAGACCAGCGCGAACATCCACACCAACGGGTGGCGTAGCACTGCCCCCAGTGACAGCTCGGTTTTCACCTTGCTTTCGCTGTCGATGCGCGCCTGCAGCAAGGTCTTCTGTTCGTCGGTCAACCACTTGGCGCTGCTGATACGATCGTCCAGGTAGAACAGCACCGCTACCCCCACGATCAGCGACGGTATCGATTCCACCACGAACAGCCACTGCCAGCCGGCCATGCCGTAGCTGCCATCGAGCGAATCCATGATCCAGCCCGAGAACAGCCCGCCAAGCAAACCCGCCAGCGGTATCGCCGACATGAACAGCGCCATGATCCGGCTGCGGCGGTTAACCGGGTACCAGTAGGTGAGGTAAAGCACGATGCCGGGGAAGAACCCTGCTTCCGCGGCGCCCAACAAAAAGCGCAGTATGTAGAACGTGGTCTGATCATGGACCAACGCCATCGCACCGGTGAGCAACGCCCAGCTGATCATGATGCGCGCGATCCAGCGGCGGGCGCCCACGCGGTGCATGATCAGGTTGCTCGGCAGCTCGAACAGGAAGTAGGCGAGAAAGAACACGCCTGCACCCAGGCCGTACACTGCCTCGCTGAACTGCAGGTCGTCCATCATCTGCAGCTTGGCGAAACTGACATTGATCCGGTCAAGGAACGCGATGACCAGGCACAGGCACAAGAAAGGAATCAGCCGCCGCGTCACCTGGGAATAGGTGGCTTCTTCAATGTCCAGCGCGGCCAGCGGTAGCGGGCCGGTAACGGCATTACCGTTCATGGGTTTGCCTCATCTTATTATTGTAGGGGTGGTTGGAAATCGGTCAGACGTCGAACCAGACGTGGATGTTGCCGGTACCGCGGGCGTTCTCGTATTCCGACAGCGCAGTACCCCTGCCCTGGAACTTGTCGCCGCCCAATGCACCCAGCATCTGCAGGTAATGGGCACCGAACGCTTCCCACGGCTGGCGCCGGTAGTCTTCATCCCAGCGCGCCAGAATCTGGTCATGGCGCCCTTCGGCCATCAAGGCGATAGCGCCTTTGTCACTCTCCATGGCCGCCGCGGAAGACACGTTGCTTTCATGGAAAATGCGCGGGTTGTTGGGCTTCCAGTCGATGCCGTTGAACTTGTGGCTCAGCGCCCCTGATGCC
Organism: Pseudomonas sp. NBRC 111127; assembly: GCF_001320345.1. Taxonomy (NCBI): domain Bacteria; kingdom Pseudomonadati; phylum Pseudomonadota; class Gammaproteobacteria; order Pseudomonadales; family Pseudomonadaceae; genus Pseudomonas; species Pseudomonas sp. NBRC 111127. Next base: position 60,381 of record NZ_BCBD01000005.1, read on the forward strand.
AGCAGCACCACGCGCAGGTCACTGCGCCGGATGGCCTCGCCGACCGCCTCGCCCGACTGCAGGAACTGCGGCCATTCGCAGTTCTGACAGGAGCTGACGGTGACCACGGGAATGTCCAGGGTTTCCAGGCGCAGCAGCTTGATGACGTTGATCGTCGCGTACTGGCGCTCCAGGTCTGGGTGGGCGATTGCCCGGTTGTACCCCCCCTGCTCGCGGGACACCTGCTCGATGGCTTGCGCCAGCGCCGGGTAACCACGGTAGGCATAGGGCACCCCATGCAGGTACCACGGCATTTCATCTGAGGTGTAGCGCCCTTCATAACGCGCACTGGCATCGACCAGGTGATAACCGGTGGTGAACCAGTGGCTGTCGAAGATCACCACCACATCGGGTTTGAGCGCCTGGATTTTTTCGCGTACACGCGCAAACCCGGCAATCAGGTCAGAGTCCTCCCCGGCGCCCATGGCGCGGCGGAACTCTTCACACTGCATCAGGCCTGGGTGGTGCGACACAATCGCCGCGCCGACTATTTGTCCCATTTTTCGTTTTCCTTGTTATCGCTGGCTGAAACTGGCGCGGAACGGCTTTTGCGGCACGACCACGTCTTTCACGTCGCAGAAGAACTCGAAGCTCCAGTCGCCCCCCTCGCGGCCGATGCCGCTGCGCTTGATGCCGCCAAACGGTGCGGCAAGGTCGCGGATACCGAAGCTGTTGACCCAGATGAAGCCGGTGCGCACCTGCTGCGCGACGGCCGTGGCGTGTACGGTTTCGCCATAGCACACCCCGCCGAGGCCGAAGTCCGTGCCGTTGGCCATGGCCACGGCTTGCGCGTCGCTGCTGAAGGTCTGCAGGGTCAGGACAGGGCCGAACACCTCGTTCTGGACGATCTCGTCGGCCTGCTCGACGTTGCCGATCAGGGTCGGCTGCAGGTACTGGGCACCGTAGCTGTGCTTGTCACCGCCCCAGAGCACCTGTGCCCCGCTACTGACCGCACGCTCGATAAAGCCCTGGATACGTTCGACCTGGCGCGGGTGAATGACCGGCCCCACCTCGGTCGCCGGATCCCGAGGGTCGCCCACCACCAGGTTTTCCACGTAACTACGCATGGCGGCGACGAAACGCTCGGCAACACGCTCATGCACCAGCAGCCGGGTGCCCGCCAGGCAGACCTGCCCGGCATTGCGATACATCAGCGCTGCGGTGGCAGCAGCGTTATCCAGGTCGGCATCCTCGAGCACGATGAATGCGCTTTTGCCACCCAGTTCCAGGCTGCAGGGCACCAGGTTGGCAGCGGCAGCACCGGCAATGACCTTGGCAGTGGGCACGCTGCCGGTGAACGAGATGCGCGCGATCCGCGGGTCGCTGACCAGCTTGGACCCGGTTTTCGCCCCGGTCCCTTGCACGATATTGAGCACCCCGGCCGGCAAACCGGCGGCGTGGGCGGCGTCAGCCAGCAACGAGCTGGTCAGGGGTGCCCACTCCGGCGGCTTGACGATGCAGGTGTTACCGGCTGCCAGCGCCGGCCCCAGCTTCCAGGTGGCCAGCATCAACGGCGAGTTCCACGGCGTGATGATCACGGCCACGCCGGCGGGGTCATGGCGGATGTGGTGGGTCGCCTGCTCGGTCTCCAGGCAGCGATCCTGCAGGGTGAGCGCGTGCTCGGCAAACCAGCTGATGTTCAGTTTGGCGCGGTTGATCACACCATGGCGCATGCGCGACAGCAGCACGCCGGCGTCGGTGCTTTCCAGCAGGCAAAAGGCGTCGGCGCGCTTGCCGATCTCTTCCGAAAAGCGGTCGAGGTACACCTTGCGCTGCGCCGCGCTGAGTGCACTCCACGAGGTGAAGGCACGCTCGGCGGCCACGATCGCGGCCTCCACATGCTCCGCCTCGCCCTCGGCGATATGGCCCAGCACCTGCTGGTCGATGGGGCTGAAAAGCTCGAAGGTGGTCGCCGAGGCGATCCGCTGGCCGTCGATATAGTGGTCGGGGGAAACCTGTACACCGGCCACGTCAATAAGGGCAGATGGCATCGATAACTCCATTTTGTCGTTGTTGAAGGTCATCAAGCGCCTGGGGCTCAATAACCGGAGGAAGCAGGTGCGGCCTCGGACGCTGGTGCCCGGACGCGCCCCAGTAGCGTGCGTGCCGCTTGCGCCAGCAGCGTGGCATCCACCCCTACGGCGACGAAGCGTGCGCCTCGCGCCGTGTAGCGCTGTGCCAAGGCAAGGTCGGTACTCAGTACCCCGGCCGCTTTTCCTGCAGCGTTCACCACGTCGATCGCCTGCTCGATGGCGGCGACCACCTCAGGGTGCCCCGGCTGCCCGATCAAGCCCATCGAAGCGCTCAGGTCGGCAGGCCCGAAGAACACGCCGTGCACCCCCTCCACCGCGGCGATCTGCTGCACGTTGGCCAGCGCCTCTACGGTTTCCACCTGAACCAGCAAGCACACCCGCTCGTTGGCCTGGGTCAGGTACTGCGCATCGGCGCCCCACCGTGACGACCGTGCAAGGCCGCAGCCCACACCCCGCACACCCTGCGGCGGGTAGCGCATGGCCCGCACCAGGTCGCGCGCCTGTTCGGCGTTTTCGACCATGGGCACCATCAGCGTCAGGGCACCGGTTTCCAGCACTTGCTTGATCAGTGCCGCATCCCCGTGCGGCAGGCGCACCACGGGGTGCCCGGGATAGGCTGCAAGGCTTTGCAGGGTCGCCAGAATCGTGCGCAGATCGTTAGGGCCATGCTCACCGTCGATCAACAGCCAGTCGAACCCCGCGGTAGCGCAGACTTCAGCGCTGTAGGCATCGGCCAGGGCCAGCCACAACCCGATTTGCGCCGTGTCGAGGGCCAGCGCTTCACGGAAGGAACGGGCGGTCATACGAACCTCAGCGAGATCGAACCGAGCGGGCCGTAGTCGGCATGGAAAGTGTCGCCAGGCGCACATGCGACCGGGCGCGTGAACGAGCCACCCAGGATTATCTGCCCGCTTTCAAGGCCTTCGCCATGCAGGGCAAAACGGTTGGCCAGCCACGCCACGCCATTGCCGGGGTGGTTGAGCACCGCCGCCCCCAGCCCCGACTCTTCGATGACCCCGTTCTTGAACAGCAACGCACCAGCCCAGCGCCAGTCCACCTGGTCGGGCCGCATCGGCCGGCCACCCAGGATGATCCCGGCGTTGGCTGCGTTGTCGGCGATGGTGTCGCGCACCTGGCGGGGCACCTTGCTATCGCGGTCGAACTGCTCGATTCGCGCATCGATCAGTTCAAGGGCAGGCATCACATAGTCAGTGGCGTTGAGCACATCGAGCAAGGTCACGTCAGGGCCACGCAGGGGGCGCGCAAGGATGAACGCCAGCTCGACCTCCAGGCGCGGCACGATGAACCGCGACGCCTGTACTTCAGAGCCGTCGGCCAGCAGCATGTCATCGAGCAAGGTGCCGTAGTCGGGCTCGGTGATCTGTGCCGAGATCTGCATGGCCCGTGAGGTGAGGCCGATCTTGTGGCCAATGACCTTGCGCCCCTGGGCCAGCTGCAGCGCTATCCATTCGCGTTGAATGGCATAACTGTCGTGGATCGTCATATCAGGGAAGCGTTGGGAAAACTGCCGCACCTGTTGGCGCGAAACCTGCGCTTCGTGAAGTTCGGCAGCCAACGCCCGATGAGTTGATCGCTCAAGCACTGTGGGTGTCCCCCGGCCATGAGTGGCCTGTTGTCGTTGTGGATTGAGGGGATTCTTACGGATTGACTTAGCAATAAAAAGCAATGAAAGTTGCTCTTAAATCAACCTGGGCTTGATAATCATGGCTTTCTTGCGTTTCACCCTGCGCCAACTGGAAACCTTCGTCTGCGTGGCAGAACTGCGCAGTTTCGCCGGCGCCGCAGAGCGCCTGGGCATGACGCCGCAGGCCGTAAGCCAGCTCATCGCTGAGCTGGAAAAGGTGCTGTCGTTCCGCCTGTTCGATCGCTCCACCCGCAAGGTCAGCCTCTCTGCGGCAGGCAGTGACTTTTTTGCCTCGGTGCAAACCACCATGCGCCACGCGCGCGCCTGTGAAAGTACCGCTTCCGATGTGCGCAACCGGGCTGCGGGCGTGGTCCGGATCGGGGCGCCCCTGGTGCTGGCCAGTCGCGCGCTACCTGCTGCGATAAAGGCCTATGGCCTGACCCACCCCAAGGTCGTGGTGCGCATCCGCGACCTGCCCGTGGAGATGCTGGCCGATGCCGTCGCGGCAGGTGATGTGGACTTGGCGCTGGGCCCGGATCGCCCAGTTGGCACGGATGTTCGCCGCCAGGCCATGTTCGAGAGCCGCTGGGTGTTGTTCTGCTCGCCGGACCACGCGCTGGCCAGCAGGGCCAGGGTCACCTGGCACGATCTGCATGATATTCACCTGGTGGCCTCGGGCCGGGACCACGAACGCAGCGTACTGCCCATGCACGCAAACGCACCGGAGGCGCTGCGCATCAGCCCGGTAGAAATCGTGGACAACATCACCACGGCGCTGGGCATGGCCGAACAGGGGCTGGCAGCCACACTCGCCCCCGCCTACGTGGGTTGCCTGGCCAGGCACTACGGGCTCAAGACCTGCAACGTCGAAGACCCGGAAACCTTGCGCTCGGTGTGCCTGTATCAATCCACCGTGCGCAACCTTTCGCCCGCTGCCGACGGCTTCGCCGAATTCCTGGGCCCGTGGCTGAAAGAATGGGCCAGCCAGCTCTAAAGCTGGGCGGGCACGCCGTGCTGCACCCCGCGGTGCCCCCGCAACAGCCACAACACCGCCCCAGCGGCTACCAGAATGCCAGGGGTTGCAGCCATCAGCACGGTGGCTGCGCCACTGCCAGCGGCCAGCATCTGTCCAGCCAGCAAAGGCCCGCTCATGGAGCCCAGCCGGCCGACCGCCACGGCAGCGCCAACGCCGGTGCCGCGAATGGCGGTTGGATAGAACCGGGGCACCAGGGCGTACAGCACCAACTGCCCACCAATGGAGAAAAAGCCTGCGGTGAAACCTGCGACCAGCATGCCGGTGAGGTGCGCGGAAAGCCCTAGCCCGGCGAGCGCCACGAGAATGCCGCAGTACATCAGCACTACCAGCATCGCCACATTCCACCGGTCGAGCAGCCGCCCGAGCATCAGCGCACCCAACGCCCCGCCCACGTTCAGCACGATCTGCACGGTGGCTGCGTCGACCCGGCTGAAGCCCAGCCCCCTCAGCAATGTGGGCAGCCAGTTCTGCAGGATGAACAGCACCATCAGCGTGAAAAAGAAGCCGACCCACAACAGCAGCGTGGGTCTGGCGGTGTCGCGCTGGAACAGGCCACGCCAATCGGCCTGCTGCCTCGCGCCGGCCGCTCGTTGCGCGCTGAATGCACGCGACTCAGGTAGCCACCGGTAGAGCAGCGGGATGATCAGCAATGGCCCGACACCGCCCACGATGAAGACTGTTTTCCAGCTGTCCTCGGTGCCGGTAAGGCCGATGCCGGCCGCCAGGGCGCCGCCCAGCGGCATGCCGCAGTACATCAGGCTGACGGCCGTGCCATGCAGGCGCTGTTCAACCGCTTCGGAGCACAACGCAATCAGGTTGGGCATGGCTGCGCCCAACCCCAACCCGGTCAGGAACCTGGCGCTCAGCAGGGTTTCATAGTTCCAGGCAAGGGCAGTGGCCAGCGAGAACAGGCCGAACAGGCTCACTGCGGCCATCAGCACCCGCTTGCGGCCAACCCTGTCCGCTAGCCAGCCGCCCACTAGCGCGCCAGGTAGAAGCCCGATGATGCTTGCGCTGAACACCAGGCCCAGCGCACTTGAAGAAAGGCCGAAATGGGCCGCCAGTGACGGGCCGGCGATACCGGCAGATTGAATGTCCATGCCTTCGAGCAGCGCGACTATGAAACACAGCCCGATGGTCAACATGGAGGAGCGCGCAGTGCATGTCGTCGTGCTCATGGTGTCACCTTTTTATTGCTATTGTGGGTGGTTACAGGTGCCTGGGCGTTGCAGGCAGCACCTAGAAACGAGGCAGGTCCGGGTGCGCCATTTGCCCTTCGTGGATATGCATGCCGCCAAGTTCCGCACAGCGATGCAGGGTGGGTATTGCCTTGCCGGGGTTCAGGATCGAATGCGGGTCGAACAGCGTGCGGATCTGCGCGAACACTTCCAGCTCGTGCGCACCGAACTGCCAGCACATGCCGTGTAGCTTCTCCGTACCGATACCATGCTCACCGCTTATCGAGCCGCCGGCCTCCAGCGCCAGCGCCATGATCCGGTCCGCCAGCGCCATTGCCCGCGCCTCCTCGCCCTGGTTGCGGCTGTCGTAGCGCAACACCGAATGGAGATTGCCGTCGCCGGCATGGAAACTCTGCACCACCTCGATCGCCGCCTCGGCGGCCATCTGGTTGATACGGTCCAGCACTTCACCCAGCAGCCGACGGGGTACTACGCAATCGGCCACATACACATCCCGCGCCGTTCTCAGCAACGCCGGCAGGATGTTCTTGCGCGCCGCCCACAGTTCGAGCCGCTCATGCTGCTCATCTGCCTGGCGCAACTCCAGCAGCCCATGCTGCCGGAAGATCACCTGGATCTGTTCCGTCCAGGCGGCGATCTCGGCGGCCTGGCCATCCAGTTCGCAGAGCAGCGCGCCGCCTGCGTCCGTACGCAGCTTCAGCCCCGGCGAGTAACTGTCGGCAGCGATCAAGGACGCGTTATCCATGATTTCCAGCCCGGCAGGCACAATCCCGGCCCCGATGATAGCGGTCACAGCGTTGCAGGTGTCTCTTGGCGTGGAAAAAAAGCCCAGCAAGACACGAATTTTCGACGGCACAGGTAGCAGGCGCAGGCGCGCCTCGGTAATCAGGCCCAGCAGCCCTTCCGACCCGGTCAGCAACGACAGAAAGTCAAAACCCGGGGTATCCAGCGCGGCACTGCCCAGGTCGAGCACCTGGCCTACCCCGTCGACCATTCGTACCCCCAGCAGGTTGTTCACCGTGAGCCCGTACTTGACGCAGTGCACGCCGCCTGCATTCTCCGCCACGTTACCGCCAATCGTGCAGGCGCTCTGGCTGGACGGATCGGGGGCGAAAAACAGGCCATGGGGTTGCGCGTGCTCGGAAACCGCCACGTTACGTACGCCCGGCCCGGCCAGCGCCTGCCCTGCGGCTGCCAACACGGTGACAGCGCGAAGCCGGTTGAGGCCCAGCACGACACTGCCCGACACAGGCGTTGCCCCGCCAGAAAGACTGGTGCCGGCCCCCCGTGGCGTGACGGCTATGCGATGCTGCGCACAATAGCGCAGTACCTGGCAGACCTCGTCTTCATCAGCCGGCAGTACCACCGCCATTGGCCGCTCGCACAAATGAAACAGCGCGTCGCACTCGTAAGGGACGAGCGCCGCCGGCTCATCGATCACCCAGAGATCGCCCACGATCGCCTTGAAGGCATCGACGGCACACTGGCGCGCACGGTTGTGTTCAGGCATGTGAGCATTCCTCGTCAGGTAGACGCTGCGCAAGCAACTCCAGCCAGTGGCCGACCTCGACCGGGCTGGCTTTCTGCAGGTGCAGGATGCAGCCCACGTTGGCCGACACCACCCGTGAGGGCTGGCCGGCGGCAAGGTGACCCAGCTTGCGCGTGAGCAGTTCTTCACTGCGCCCGGGCTGCAGCAGCGAATACGCGCCCGCAGAGCCGCAGCACATGTGCTCCTCTTGCACGGGTATCAATGTGTAGCCCGCCCGGCGCAGAATGGTTTCTACCTGCGCTTTGGCCCGCAGGCTGTTGCGTAAGCTGCACGGCACATGAAAGGCCAACCGCTCTTCCCCGGCTGCCAGCGGTTTCAGGGCAATGGGCCGCTCAGCCCAAAGGGCATTGAGGAACGTGCCAGGGTCTTGCACCAATGCACTGACCCGCGCCGCCTTGGGCGCGTAGGCCGGGTCATCGCGCAGCAAGTGCCCATAGTCCTTGAGCTGCGCACCACAGCCGGTAGATGAAGAAAGGATCGCTTCCGCGCCCCGCTCGATCGCGGGCCACCAGGCATCGATATTGCGCCGCATGGCCGCTTTGGCGGCGTGCGGCGCATCCAGATGCTGGCTGAGTGCCCCGCAGCAGCCACTTCCCGAAGCGTGCACCATGGCAACGCCAAACCGGTCCAGCAACAGGGACAGCGCCGCGTCATGACCCGGCGTAAACACCGGCTGCACACAACCCTGCAGGCTCAGTACATGGCGCGCGTGCCTGGGCGCGAGCCCTGTTGCCAGTGCCGGGCGGTCGGGTACCAGGGCACGCAGGCGGCCTGGCAAACAGGGCTTCAACGCCCAGCCGATACGCGCCAGGGTGCCAAGGGCAGGCCTGCAGGTCATCACCGAACGAATGGCCAAGCGCTTGGCGCGCTGCCAGAAGGGCCGCGGCTGTTGGGCGTTGATCAGTTGCTGCCCCAAGTCGATCAGGTGGCCATACTGCACACCTGACGGGCAGGCAGTCTCGCATGCCTTGCAGTGCAGGCAGTTGTCCAGGTGCCCCCGCGTGCCGGCCGTTGCCGTCCCGCCCTGAAGGGTGTCACGGATGAGGTAGATTCGGCCTCTTGGGCTATCGAGTTCGTTTTCCAGCATTTCATAGGTCGGGCAAACGGAAGCGCACAGCCCGCAATGCACGCAACTCTCGACCAAGGCCGCAGCCTGGATTGCGCTATCGCTGGCGATCAAACGTTCATGCAGGTCTACACGCATTGGGTATTCTCTTTGGCAGCGTCACGCAAGGCGCCGCGATCGAAGATCCGGCAGGGGTCGAAAATATCCGCCAGGCCATGGCTCAACTGGGTCATGCCCGCGGACAATCCGTGCCAGTCCCCGCCTGCAGGCCCACGCCAGGCCAGCGCATGCCCGCCATGGTCTTGGGCCCAGCCATGAAGGTGCTGATCGCCGCTGGGCAGCCAAGCCCAGCGCAGGCCCCCTGCCCAATCGATCGCACCCGTCGCAGGGTGCAGCGGTGCATCGGGGCGCACGCTTGCCCTCCACAGCGTTTGCCCTGGCCTTGGTCGAAAAAAACCATGCTCACGATGAACCACACTGCGCCAGAAGGCCGCCCCATCAGCCACTTCGGCATACTCACCTGCCAGGTTCGCCAAGGCGTGACGAACGCTGTAATCGCTCCCGCTGTAGCGCAGGAACAGGCGGCCACCCACGTAAGCCGATGCGGACAGCAGGCCAGGCCCCTGGCCGCCCGCCAGCATCGTGGCCAGCGCCGTTTGCGCGGTACAGGCCATGGCCACCGTCACCTCTGCCGCAGGCCGCGGCATCACGCGCAGCGTCACCTCGAGCAGCGCCCCCAGCATGCCGCGGCTGCCGCCCGCCAGGCGCGCCACGTCGAACCCGGCGACGTTCTTGACCACCCGCCCGCCAAAACGCAGGTCTCTTCCCAGGCCATCGATCAGCCGTACCCCGATCAGGTGGTCGCGCAGTGCCCCGGCATAGGGCCGCCGCGGGCCCGACCACCCCAGCGCCACCGCCCCGCCTATGCTGTTGGTCTGTTGCACCACTGGCTCGAAACCGAGCATCTGGCCGTGCTCGGCCAACACTTGCTGGAGCAGCGCGACCGGGGTGGCGCACCGAACGGTCACGACCAGGTCACTGGGGTCGTACTCAACGATGCCGGTGTGCCCCTGCAAGCAAATCACGGCCGCCTCGGTGGCCGCGTGGCTGTGGGTGCCGGCGCCGCGAATCTGCAGCGTGGTGTGGTCTGCGCGCGCCCGGGCGAAGTGCTCACGCAGCCAGGGGACGGCATCGCGTGCATCGGGTAGACGATGTTCGCCTGCGCTGGGCGTTGAACCGAAGGCTGACATGTAAGGCAATCTCGTGTTTTTTATTGTGATTCGCTGGCCAAAGCCAGGCTTTGGCAGACGTTAATGAACGCCAGCGCGCAGGTCGACTGACTTATTTTCCCCAACGCATGAGCCGTAGCTCATGTGCTTTTGGCGCTGTATCGAACGCGTCATGCCGATACAATCCAGCCACCGGCAATTGCCGCAATCGCCCCCGGACCACAATGACTGATAGTGACAACAAAGCGCTGCTGGACAGGTTCTTCCGGTCATCGCTCAGCCTCAAGCAACTGCGCATACTGGTAGCGCTTGCCGACCTTGGGCAGGTGCGCAAGGTGGCTGAAGCCATGAACGTCAGCCAGTCTGCTGTTTCCAAGCAGCTGGCAGAAATACAGGAAGGTATCGGGCACCCTGTCGTTACGCGGGTCGGCAACCGCCTGGCGCTGACACCGGTGGGGCTGGCCCTGATCAGCAGCGCCCGGGGCGTGCTCCATCATCTGGAACGGGCGCAGCATGAAATCCTTGCCCTGCGCGAGGGCAAAGGTGGGCACCTGGTGCTAGGCACTGTGTCATCGGTGTGTGCGACATTGGTGCCTGGCGCGCTCAACTACCTGTACGAGCACGCGCCCTCGGTGTCGATCAAAGTGGAAGAAAACACCGCCGACAAACTCATCCCGCAGCTGGTCGACCGTTCGATCGACATGGCGATTATCCGCATATGGCAACCGTTGGCAGTGGCGGGTGTCTCCCAGCAAACCTTGATGCATGAAGCCCTGGTCATCGTCGCCGGGCCTGACCACCCGCTCGCGCGGCAGGGCGTGGTCGACTGGGCACAGACCGTCAAGTACCCCTGGATCGTGCCTAACGCGGGTTCACCCGCACGTGAGGCACTGAAGGCGATGCTGGCCATGCATGGCTTGAGGTTGCCTGGCGGGACCATAGACTCCATTTCCATGACGCTGATCGTCTCGCTGCTGGCCCACAGCCGGCACTTGTGCTTGCTGCCCGAGCACTTCGCCAGAAAACTGCAAGCCAGAAACGAGGCGAGTATTTTGCCAGTGGATACCGCAAACCTTCTGTCTGAAGTACGGGCAGTGTGGTGCACCGCCAACACCAACCCGGCACTCAACACCCTGCTGCGTTGCCTGGCGTACGCCTCAGCGTGATTCGATGGTGTGAGGGGGCGTGCTCGCCCCTCCCTAACCGGCTCACCAGAGCGCTATCTGGTACCCCAGGATCACCCGGTTCTCGTCAAGATCGGTGGTCAAGCCATTGCCCGAGCGGAACGACACATTCCGCCAACGCAGGCTCAAATCCTTCAATGGCCCCGACTGTATGACGTAGGCGATATCCATGTCGCGCTCCCACTCATGCCCGTCCGTCACGCCGCTGGCTTCGATACTGCGCCCTTGTACGTAACGCGTCATGAAAGTAAGCCCGGGCACGCCCATGGCCGCAAAGTTGTAGGTGTAGCGCAACTGCCACGCGCGGGTGTTCTGTTTTGCAAAGGTATTGTGCGTGACCAGGTTGACCGAATAGGGGTCGGCACCTGCCAGGAACGGAAAGTTGCCGTCCCCAGACAATTTCTGCCAGCCAGCACTGAAGCCATGCCCTTGGGTATCCAGTGTGACCATGCCATTGAGGAAGTCGTTGTCGATGTCGCCCCCGATGGCCCGGCCTTCATCGAGGCTATGGAAATAACGCAGATCGGTCACAAGCTTCAGCCCAGGAGCTATTTCAGCCGTGTGATTCAGGCCCACGAAATGCTGTGCATAGGCGTCTTCCAGGCGCGCGTAGTAATAGCTCAGCGACAGGTCTTTGTTGACCGTGTAGGCCCCACCCGCGAAATCAAAGTCGCCAGCACTCAAGCCGTTGTACGCGTAGGCCATGTCCTTGTTATCGGTCGAATCGCGAAGGTTGACCCGGGTCAGTTGGCCAAGCGTCAGGCTAAGGTTGTCGAAATCCTTGGAGGTCAACATTGCTCCCGTGTAGCGCGTGGCCAACAGCCTCGTATCGTTGTACATGACCACGGGCAAGTTGGGCTGCAACGAACCTACCGACAACTGCGACTTGCCCAGGCGCATCTTCGCGGTCACGCCGGCTTCAGACCATTCGTTCTCTGCTTTGCCATCACGCCCCAGCACCAACAGGTTGGTGCTGCTACCGCGTTGGCCTGCATCGAGTTTGACGCCCATCTGCGCGATGGCATCCACGCCGAACCCCACTACTCCGTCGGTGAAGCCCGAGTTGAAGCGCAGCGTGAACCCTTGCCCCCAGTCGCGCATGGGCTCGGGGCTTCCCGAGTTGCGCAAGTCACGGTTCATGTACATGTTGCGTGCATCGATCACAGCATGGCTGTCGCTGATAAAATCGGCCCGCGCACCCTGGATGGGCAGTGAAGACGCACAGAGACAGATACTCAGTTGTGCAGTAACGCCAAGTTTTATTTTCATTCTTTTATGAGTAACAGTGCCCGCTGCTGGCAGGCGGGCTTGCCTGAGGAAGTAGCGCCCGGCCCCGTCAGCACTGCTGATCAAGCCCAGGCATCCAGCACCCTCAAGCTACCGAGGCGCTGTACGCGGCGTTAGCCGATTCCAGCAGCAGCTATCCGGTTCGGGCGGATTTGTGTGCAGGCAACAGCAGCGAGCACCTCTGCGATCGTGGCTGACCACATGCGCCAGCCAGCGGGATCACAAGCTCGGCACCTTTTTTTGACTCATTTTTCACAAGCGATGGGCGATCGTTGAGCCATCCCTACGCGTGATAGCAGTTCCCATTGGCCCGTCTAGCAGCGGGCTATCTTTTGCCCGCGATTCAGGCCAGCGCCGGCAGTAACCCGTACCAGCCCACCGTTGCTGGTGCATCAGAACTCGGTAATCACGGTCACACCCGCTGTATCGAAGCGGTCCATGTTCATCAACGCGTCGATGGACTGCGCCAGGTTGATGGTCTTGCCCACCAACTTTTCAGGGGCCAGCTTGCCCGAACCGATCATCTCCATCATGGCATCGTAGCGATGCGCTTGCATGCCATGGCTGCCGTAGATCTCCAGCTCATGGGCAATCACCTTGCTCATGGGGATCGCAGGCTGGGCGTGGTCTGCCAGCATCAGCCCGACTTGCACATGCCGGCCGCGCCGGCGCAGGTTGTTGATGGAGTTGAAGCACGTGGTCGGGTGGCCCAATGCGTCCAGCGACACATGTGCGCCGCCCCGGGTGATTTCCATCACCGCCTCCGTCACGTCCGCTACCTGACTGGCATTGATGGTGGCCACGGCGCCCAGTGCCCGCGCCAGTGCCAGCTTGTCATCCGCGATATCGATTGCAACCACGTTGGCACCGATGGCCTGGGCGATCATCACCGCCGAAAGGCCCACGCCACCGCAGCCATGCACCGCGACCCACTGGCCTGCGCCGACCCTGCCCTGGTCCACCACCGCGCGGAATGAAGTGACGAAGCGGCAACCCAGGCTGGCTGCAGTCGCATAGTCCATGGTTTCCGGCAGGGCCACCAGGTTCAGGTCAGCCTGATGGATACCCACGTATTCAGCGAAAGACCCCCAGTGGGTAAAACCGGGCTGGAACTGGGTGTGGCACACCTGCTGATTGCCACTGTGGCACTGCGCACAGGCGCCACAGCCGCCTACGAACGGAACGGTTACCCGGTCACCCACCTTCCACTGGGTCACATCGCCGCCTACGGCGGCGACCACGCCTGCCAGCTCATGGCCTGGAACGTGGGGCAGCTGTATGTCCGGATCGTGGCCTTTCCAACCATGCCAGTCGCTTCGGCACACGCCTGTGCCTTTGACTTCAATCACCACACCATGCCGCTCCGGGCTTGGATCGGCGATATTCATCAAGCGCGGTGGCTGAGAAAAGGCTTCGTAGACGACAGCTTTCATGACGTTTACCCCTGCTGAAAACGGTTGGATGAGTCGTGCTTCCGGCAGCGCCCGAGCAGCGCTTTTCGGCGGCTATCAGTATGAAGAAAACGGCTGAAATTACCTTTCAGAGTTCGGTTGACATGGGTGCGCAAGTGAAATAAACCTTCAAAAAGCTCATTGATTCTGAAGGATTGGCGCATGGCCGACGCACTGGACAAAGTAGACATTGCAATAGCGGACAGGCTGCAACGTGACGGCAGGCTGTCGAACGTCAAGCTGGCCGAGCAGTTGTGCCTGAGTGAGGCATCATGCTGGAGGAAACAGAAGCGGCTGGAGGCGAGCGGCGTGATAGAGGGCTACCAGGCCATACTCAACCGCAAGAAGCTGGGTTTGGGGGTGATGGCGTTCGTGCAGATTTCCTGCACCGACCACAGCGAAGAGGCGACCGCGAAGTTCGAAAAGATCATCGCGGCGGCTCCGCAGGTGCTGAGCTGCCACAACACCACGGGCGAAGCCGACTTCCTGCTTCAAGTTGTCGCCCGGGACCTGGACAGCTATAGCCGCTTCATCGACAAGGTGCTGCGCAAGTTGCCCGGCGTGGCGAGTATCAGGTCCAACCTGTCGTTGCGCGAGATGAAAACGACCAACCAGTTCCCCGTGGCCGAACTCCTGAGCCTTTGATCAGGCCCTTGGGGTACTGGACGGCAACTCGCCGAAGCGCCGGCGGTACTGCTCGCTGAAACGGCCAAGGTGGTTGAACCCCCAGGCTTCGGCAACCTCGGACACCAGCCGGTCCGAGCCGCTGCACAGCAACTCATTGCGCGCAGCATCCAGGCGCAGCGCCTTGACGTACTGCATGGGAGACTGCTGAAGCGCGCGCTGAAAGCCTTCGCTCAAGGAGCGCACGCTGACCCCCGCTGCGCTGGCAATGTCTGTCAGCTTGATATCGTCGCGCAGGTGCTCACGGATATACCCCTCGGCACGCTTCACATGCCGGGGCATCAAAGGTTGCGGGCCGAACCCGGCGCCGTGATCGGCGTGTAGCGCATGCATGAGGGTGAACAGCGCACTTTGCTGCAGAAACTCCAGCGTGCGAGCATCGGGCGTAGGCTCTGGGCCGATCATGTACGTCATCAACAGGTTGAGAAAGCCGATCCAGCGCATCTGCGCCGTACCGCCGGCTTGCAACATCGCATCGAATCGCAGTGGCCTGGCCGGCATGCAGCCGTGGAAATCCACGCAAGCCGCCTCGATCAGCGCCAGGGGGAATTGCACATGCAAACGCCAGCTGTCGGCACTGAATGCCTTGTTGATACGGTCTTCCAGTGAATCGATCATCACCAGCCCGCCCCCGCCGGAGTAAACCCCTTTTGGCGTGTGGATGGTCGCGCTGCCTTGTAGCTGGGTGCTGACCAGCAAAAACGAGGTGGGCGTCTGGTCGAGCATGACCGGCACGCCAAAGCGCAAACTGGCCACCTGCAATTCACCGACAGCGCGGCGCTGCAACTGCATGGCAAGCGCACCATCGCGGTTGTCCACGGCGAGCCGGTTCGCGCTGTAATTGGCTGCAAGCACGTCCGACGCCTGCCGCGCATCGCAAGCCTCGACCTGGTCTGCGGTAAAGCTCAACGCGGCTTGTGTATAGGTACGCAGCAACGAAACCGCATGGGCAACGCCGTTGCAAGAGGCCATGGTTGTCACAGCGCGCCACTCTTATTGTTGTTGTGAGTGCTCACGTTGTAAGCAATCAGCCGGTGGGAGTCAATGCCGGCCATCGCGAGACCCGCCTACAGCGCTGCGGTGACGCGCCCCTTTGGCTACCTTGCTGACGGCTGTTCAATCCTCGCGAATATGCCGCTCCTGGCGTTCCTGACGCTCTTTCGCTTCGATGCACAGCGTGGCTGTCGGGCGCAGCAGCAAGCGCCTGAGACCAATGGGTTCGCCAGTGTCCTTGCACCAACCGTACTCACCCCGGGCAATGCGCTCCAAAGCCTCGTCGATCTTGTCCAGCAGCTTTTTCTCCCGCTCCAGCAAGCGCAGTTGCCAGTGCCGTTGCTCTTCCACGGTGCCCAGGTCGGAGGGGTCGCTGCTGGGTTCGAACTGCTGCATCAACTCGAACTCACGGGAAATTCGCGCTTGCAGCTCAGTCCGCTGTACCAGCAGCAGATCACGGAAAAAGGCCAGCTGTGCAGCGTCCATATAGGCCGCTTCTGGCATGCGGAGCAATTGGTCTTCGGTCATTGCAGTCGTTCTCGCGTGGAGGGTTGCGTTTCAGCGCCGCTGGCCATTGAACGCCAGCGGTAAGCCTTGGCAGTGCGCGTTCAAGCTGTGCTCATGCCAGGCCAACTGGCCGGACACGATCGTGGTCGTCACCCGATGGCGCAGGCAGTGGTGCTGCAAAGGTGTCCACTGGCAGTGGGCAAGGACCGGGTCGAGGCCAACCGGCCTGGGTGCGTCGAGGCGTTCGACCAGGGCCAGGTCAGCCCAGTAGCCTTCGCGCAGGTAGCCACGTGCCTCTATCGCGAACAGGTCGGCGACCGCATGGCTGGTTTTACGCACCAGCTGGGTGATCGGCAGCAGCCCCTGCTCGACCAGCTCGAACAGCGCTGGCAGTGCATGCTGCACCAACGGCAACCCGGAAGGTGCCAAGCCGTAAGGCTGTTGTTTTTCTGCCAGCGTATGGGGGGCATGATCGGTGCCGATCACATCGATGCGGTCCTCCAGCAAGGCCTGGCGCAGCGCGTCGCGGTCGGCAGTGGTCTTGATCGCCGGGTTGCACTTGATGAGATTGCCCAGGCTTGCATAGTCGCGGTCATCGAACAGCAGGTGGTGGACGCACACCTCAGCGGTGATCAGCTTGTGGGCCGACGGGCCAGGCTCGAACAGCCGCAACTCCCTGGCAGTGGTCAGGTGCAGCACATGCAGACGGGTAGCGAAACGGTTTGCCAGTTCAACCGCCAGGCTGGACGAGCGCCAGCAAGCGTCTGCATCGCGTATCAGCGGGTGCATCGCTGGCGTGATGCCTGCGCCGAACTGCGCACGGTAGCGGGCTTCGTTGGCTATGATCGAAGGGGTATGCTCGCAATGCGCCAGCAACACCGTCGGTACACAGGCAAAAAGCCGCTCGAGCACCCTGGGGTCATCAACCAGCATGTCGCCGGTGGAGGCCCCCATGAATACCTTCACCCCGGCAATTTGCCGGGGATCCAGGCGGGCAACGGTCTCCAGGTTGTCCTTGCTCACCCCAAAATGGAAACCGTAGTTGGCAACCGATGAGCTGGCAGCGCGGGCCTTCTTGTCGTCAAGGGCCGCCAGCGTCAAGGTGGCCGGCCTGGTGTTGGGCATGTCCATGAAACTGGTGATACCACCGGCCACGGCAGCACGTGACTCACTGGCCATGCAGCCTTTGTGCGTGGCGCCGGGTTCGCGAAAGTGCACTTGGTCGTCGATCATGCCAGGCACCAGCCAGCGGCCTTGGGCATCGATCTCCACAGGGGCATTCATGCCCTCGATGCTGGCCGCGATCTTGTCAATTCGGCCGCGGGCAATGAAGACATCGGCCTCGAACACCTTGCCCTCGTTCACCAGGCGGGCATTTCTGATCAGGATACGGCTCATGAACGCGCGTCCCCGTGGCTGACACTGGCTGGCTGCTTGAACCGGAACGGCATGACCCATCACTCATTGCTAAAATGTTATGTTATAACACTGTATACCAGTGGGTATTTCTCCGTCACTCTCTTCTTGAATTACAGGTAATCCGCATGCGCGCTTCTCACACTTCTGCCGCCGAACCCTACGCCGACACTGAACTGGCCTGCCTGGCGGGGGCCAAGGCTGCGCTCTACCGCTGGGCGGCGACGGTCGCCACGCGTGACGTCGACCAGGTGCTGGCGCTTTATGCACCAGATGCGATCCTGGTGCCGACCCTGTCGAACCAGGTACGGGACTGCGACGACAGCCGTCGCAACTACTTCGACAACTTCCTGGCCAATGATGGGCTGGTGTGTGACATCCAGGTATTCAAGAAACGGGTAAGCCGCAAGCTCGGCACCGTGGTGGTCGGTGGGCTCTATACGTTCGTCTATCGCCAAGCAGGCGTTCAGCGGGTGGTGCCTGCGCGCTTCCTGTTCACCTTTGAACGGATCGACGACCAGTGGCTGATCACCGGGCACCACTCGTCGATCGAGGCCTGAGGGTGGGGCCAGCAGGCGGCCGAGGTTCGCATCCGCCGCGAGCACGAGGTGCAGCTACCGCCGAGGGTGCCTCGGTGGGCCTTACACCTGCCGCAGCACTGCGTGTATTTCAGCCACGATCTGGCAGCTGGCCTGCTCGACCGTGCCTTCATTGCGGCACAGCACCCAGCCCTGTTCGGCAACCGCACGTTCGAACGCTTCGGTGCAGGCTACCTGTTCATCCAGGGTGTGGATGACGGTACTGCGCAGCCCGCGGGTGCGCGCAGCCGCCCGGGCCCAGGAGGTTTCGGCGGCGGTGACCACGCCCACGTGCAGGTCCGGCACCTGCACGCCGCGCTCAAGGTTCAACTGCAGGATCTGCGCAAACGGCACGCTGCGGCGGAAGGCTGCGTCCGACGGGTACCAGCGATCGATCAGGATGATGCTGCCGGCCGGTTGCCGGGGCAGCACGTTTCGGGAAATCCAGGCACGGCTGTCGGCAAAGCGTTGGCAAACCTCATGCTCCAGCGCCTGGCAAGGGTTGCGGGCAAGCCTGTTGACCAAGGCCATGGTATCGCCGCGGTAGGGATCGTTGTTTCTCTCGCACAGGCGGACCACCTTGTGCCCGCCCAGCCTGAGGGCTTGCGTAACGGCCTCCAGCAAGGTGGTCTTGCCGGTGCCTTTAGGGCCATCGAGAGAAACAAACAGCGGACGGTTCATCGTTCAAAACCCATAAGCGCAAGCGCGGGATGAGAGCATTGATCCCACCCCGCTTCAAGCGCTTGCGCTCAAGGAGTACATTTGTACCCCGCCCGGGGCAGGCGGCCCATTCGCTGCCGCGCGGGTGCCGCCCCCGTCAGACCTGCGCCTGGCCCCCATCGACGAACAACTCGGCGCCGTTGACGAAACTGGCATCGTCACTGGCCAGGAACACTGCCGCGTTGGCTATTTCCACCGGTTCGCCAACCCGGCCCAGCGGCACCTGGGCGGCCAGGTAATCGAGCAGGCCCTGCTGTTGCTGGGCGTCCGGGCCAGCCAGCTCCACCAGGCCGGGCGTACGGGTGGCACCAGGGCTGAGCGTATTGACCCGTACCCCGCGGTCCTTCAGGTCGAGGATCCAGCTGCGGGCCAGCGCGCGCACGGCGGCCTTGGAAGCGGAGTACACACTGAAGGCCGCCGTACCCGAGCTGCCCGCGGTCGAGCCGGCCAGAATGATCGAGGCGTTGTGCGACAGCAGCGGCAATGCCTTTTGCACCGTGAACAACACGCCCTTCACATTGCGGTCGAAGGTGTCGTCGTAGTGCGCCTCGGTGATTTCGCCCAGTGGCAGCATGCTGCCGCCGCCTGCATTGGCGAACAGCACGTCGAGGCGCCCATGCTGCTGGCCGATCCGGCCATAGAGCTGGTCCAGCTGATCCAGGTGGGTGGAATCGACTGCCACCCCTGTCGCGTTGCCAATCAGCACTACCGCCTTGTCCAGCTCTGCCTGGCGCCGCCCGGTGATGTAGACGTGTGCGCCCTCCTCGGCGAAGCGTTTGGCGGTGGCCAGGCCGATGCCGGTGGTGCCGCCAGTGACCAGTGCGATCTTGCCTTCGAGTTTTTTGCTCATGGTGTTTCTCCCGTCAGTGTAGGTGAGTGACTGTGGGGAGAAGCGTATCGACCTGCAGGTAATTTCAAAATAGAATCATTTGAAAGTCATCATTGCAGAATTGAAATGGCAAGAATTCCGGATTTCGAAGGCCTGGCGATGTTCGCCAAAGTCGCAGAAGAAGGTTCCTACGCTGCGGCGTCCAGGGCCATGGGCGTGTCGGTGCCGACTGTTTCCCGGGCCGTGGCCCGCCTGGAGGAGCGCCTGGGCGGGCGCCTGTTCAACCGCACCTCACGCCAGCTGTCGCTGACCGAGTTTGGCCAGCGCATGGTGGACCAGGCCAGCGCGCTGTATCGCCAAGCCGAAGAGATGGAAAGCCAGGCCCTGGAACGGTCGGTTGAACCGCGCGGGCTGGTACGCCTGGCGGTTCCCATGTCGTTCGGCCTGCGCTGGGTGGCACCGCTGTTGCCAGAATTGCTGGCACGTTACCCCGGCCTGGAGCTGGACCTGCATTTGTCCGACTCTACCGTAGACCTGGTGGCCGACGGCTTCGACGCAGCGTTGCGCATTGCCGCCCTGCCCGACTCTTCACTGGTGGCGCGGCATATCTGCGCAGTGACCCAGTACCTGGTGGCGGCACCCGGGTACCTTGCCAGGCATGGCCACCCTGCGCACCCGCGCGACCTGGCCGAGCATGCGTGCATGAGCTACGCCTACCGCGCCCGCAGCCAGGTGTGGCGTTTTACCCACGCCGATGGCACGCAACAGGATGTAACACCGCGAGGACCGCTGCGGGTCACCAACTCGGATGCACTGGTGGCGCCGTTGCTGGCGGGTGTCGCGCTTGCCGAACTGCCAGAGTTCATTGCGGCGCACTACCTGGCCGATGGCCGCCTGGAACGGGTATTGCCGGCATGGCGCATGACCCAGGGCGGCCTGTATTTCGTCACCCCTTCGGCGCGGAGTCGGCCACGCAAGGTACAGGCATTGGCCGATTTCTTTGTCGAGCGGTTGTCTGCCGCCGCCTGGCGGAACCCTCGGGCTGAGGGCTGAGCGCAGCTACCTGCGGGTGAAATGATTGGGGCCACCCTGCAGGCAGCCCCAAAGCGTCAGCTGGAGACTCAGGGCCGCATTGCGCTGGCCCTTTCACGGCGCCAGGACGCGCCCACCAAGGTGGGCTGCCCAGGCTCAGACCGCCAGCGCGCGCTCACGCAGCTCGCTGTTGAGGATGCGGTCGTTTTCGCTGTAGTCGACCGGGCAGTCGATCACGTGCACGCCCGGGGTCTTGATGCAGTGCTCCAGCAGCGGCAGCAGGCCGTCGGCGCTTTCCACGCGGTGGCCATTGGCGCCGTAGGCTTCGGCATACTTGACGAAGTCCGGGTTGCCGTAGTCCAGGCCGAAATCGGTGAAGCCCATGTTGGCCTGCTTCCAGCGGATCATGCCGTAGCCATCGTCACGCAGGATCACCACGGTGATGTGCATGCCCAGACGCACGGCGGTTTCCAGCTCCTGGCTGTTCATCATGAAGCCGCCGTCACCGCACACCGAAATCACCGGGCGATCCGGGTAGACCAGGTGTGCAGCCATGGCCGATGGCAAGCCGGCGCCCATGGTCGCCAGGGCGTTGTCCAGCAGCACGGTGTTCGGCTTGTGCGCCTTGTAGTTACGGGCGAACCAGATCTTGTAGATGCCGTTGTCCAGGGCCACGATGCCTTCGGACGGCAGCACGCGACGAATGTCGGCCACCAGGCGCTGTGGGTAGACCGGGAAGCGGTCGTCGTCGGCGCCTTCGGCGATCTGCGCTTCGTTGGCTTCACGAATTGCCATGAGGCGGGTGAAGTCCCAGTGCGAAGTGTCGCCCAGGCCTTCAGCGATCTGCCACACGGCGTTGGCGATGTCGCCGATCACTTCAACCTGCGGGAAGTACACGGCATCGACTTCGGCGGAGCGGAAGTTGATATGGATGACTTCGGTGCCGCCACGCACCATGAAGAACGGCGGCTTCTCGATCACATCGTGGCCGATGTTGACGATCAGGTCCGCCGCTTCGATCGCACGGTGCACGAAATCGCCGGACGACAGCGCAGCGTTACCCAGGAAGCGCGGGCTACGCTCGTCAACCACACCCTTGCCCAGCTGGGTGGTGACGAATGGGATACCGGTATTATCGACCAGTTGCTTGAGGACCTTGGCGGTCATCTTGCGGTTGGCGCCGGCACCGATCACCAGGATAGGGCTACGTGCGGTGCGCAATTTCTCGATGGCAGCTTCAATAGCCACGTGCTCGGCCAGC
>NZ_BCBD01000006.1:0-79713 GCF_001320345.1 Pseudomonas sp. NBRC 111127
TAACTTATTGTTTTATAAGCCTTTTTTGAAATTGGCCGCATTATTGCTATGGGAATCCCGACCCAAGAGCGCGGGCACACCGCGCCCAACGCTGAGGATTCCGCATGAGCGAGTTGCGTTTCACCGAAGATCACGAATGGCTGCGCGTCGAAGCCGATGGCAGTGTCACCGTGGGCATCACCGCCTTCGCCCAGAACGCCCTTGGCGATGTGGTGTTCGTGCAACTGCCCGAGTTGCAGCAGTACGAGAAAGGCAGCGAAGCATCCACCGTCGAGTCGGTGAAAGCTGCCAGCGGCGTGTACATGCCCCTGACCGGCGAGGTGGTCGCAGTCAACGCGCAGCTCGACTCAAGCCCGGAACTGGTCAACGAAGACCCCATGGGCGAAGGCTGGTTCTTCCGCTTCACCCCGGCCAACATCAGCGAAGTCAGCGCCCTGCTCGACCAGGACGCCTATGACCGCCTGATCAAAGCCAACGCTGAAGCCTGAGGACTGCGCCATGACCATCAACCTCAGCACCGCCAACGAATTCATCGCCCGACACATCGGCCCGCGCACCGCCGACGAGCAGGCCATGCTCGCCGCACTCGGTTTCGAATCGCTGGACGCCATGACCGCAGCGGTCATCCCCGACAGCATCAAGGGCACCAGCGTGCTCAGCGCGCACGACGGCCAGAGTGAAGCCGACGCGCTGGCATCACTCAAGGCCATCGCCGGCAAGAACCAGCTGTTCAAGAGCTTCATCGGCCAGGGCTACTACAACACCCACACCCCGGCCCCCATCCTGCGCAACCTGCTGGAAAACCCGGCCTGGTACACCGCCTACACGCCCTACCAGCCGGAAATCTCCCAGGGCCGCCTGGAAGCGTTGCTGAACTTCCAGACCCTGATCAGCGACCTTACCGGCCTGCCGATCGCCAACGCTTCGCTTCTCGACGAAGCGACCGCCGCAGCCGAGGCCATGACCTTCTGCAAGCGCCTGTCGAAGAACAAGACCAGCCACAGCTTCTTCGCGTCGGTGCACTGCCACCCGCAAACCCTGGACGTGCTGCGCACCCGCGCCGAGCCGTTGGGCATCGACGTGGTGGTCGGCGACGAACGCGAGCTGGGCGATGCCAGTGCCTTCTTCGGCGCGCTGCTGCAATACCCGGCCAGCAATGGCGAGGTGTTCGACTACCGTGAAGTGGTGCAGCGCTTCCATGCCGCCAACGCGCTGGTCGCCGTGGCAGCCGACCTGCTGGCCCTGACCCTGCTCACCCCACCGGGTGAGTTCGATGCCGACGTGGCCATCGGCAGCGCCCAGCGCTTTGGCGTGCCCCTGGGCTTCGGCGGCCCACACGCGGCCTACTTCGCCACCCGTGACGCCTTCAAGCGCGACATGCCAGGCCGGCTGGTCGGCGTGTCGATCGATCGCTTCGGCAAGACCGCCCTGCGCCTGGCCATGCAAACCCGCGAGCAGCACATCCGCCGCGAGAAGGCCACCAGCAACATTTGCACCGCCCAGGTGCTGCTGGCCAATATCGCCAGCATGTACGCCGTGTACCACGGCCCGGCCGGCCTCAAGCGCATCGCCGAGCGCACCCACGCGCTGACCGCGGTTCTGGCAGCCGGCCTGAACCGCCTGGGTTTGCAAGTGGTCGGTGCAACAGCCTTCGACACCTTGACCCTGGCCACCGGCACCGCCACTGCCAGCCTGCATGAGCAGGCCCGCGCCCAAGGTATCAACCTGCGCCAGGTCGACGCCGCCCACCTGGGCCTGTCGCTGGACGAAACCAGCACCCAGTCTGACGTGCAGGCCCTGTGGCAACTGTTCGCTGGCAACCAGCCCCTGCCTGACTTCGCCGCGCTGGCCGCCAGCACCGGTTCGCTGCTGCCCGCGGCCCTGCTGCGCCAGTCGGCCATCCTCGAACACCCGGTATTCAACCGATACCACAGCGAAACCGAGCTGATGCGCTACCTGCGCCGCCTGGCCGACAAGGACCTGGCGCTGGACCGCAGCATGATCCCGCTGGGCTCCTGCACCATGAAGCTGAACGCAGCCAGCGAAATGATCCCGGTGACCTGGGCCGAGTTCGGCAACCTGCACCCCTTTGCGCCGGCCGAGCAAAGCCAGGGCTACCTGCAGATGACCACCGAGCTGGAAGCAATGTTGTGCGCTGCTACCGGCTATGATGCCGTGTCGCTGCAGCCCAACGCCGGCTCGCAGGGCGAGTACGCCGGGTTGCTGGCCATACGTGCCTACCACCGCAGCCGTGGCGAAAGCCACCGCGACATCTGCCTGATCCCCTCGTCGGCCCACGGCACCAACCCCGCTACCGCCAACATGGCCGGCATGCGTGTGGTGGTTACCGCCTGTGACGCCCGCGGCAACGTCGATGTCGAGGACCTGCGCGCCAAAGCCATCGAACACCGCGAGCGCCTGGCCGCGATCATGATCACCTACCCATCGACCCACGGCGTGTTCGAAGAAGCGATCGGCGAAATCTGCGCGATCATTCACGACAACGGTGGCCAGGTGTACATCGACGGCGCCAACATGAACGCCATGGTCGGCCTGTGCGCGCCGGGCAAGTTCGGCGGCGACGTGTCGCACCTGAACCTGCACAAGACCTTCTGCATTCCGCACGGTGGCGGCGGCCCGGGGGTGGGCCCGATTGGCGTCAAGTCGCACCTGGCGCCGTTCCTGCCCGGCCATGCGCAGTTGCAAAACACCCAGGGTGCGGTGTGCGCCGCGCCGTTCGGCAGCGCCAGCATTCTGCCGATCACCTGGATGTACATCCGTATGATGGGCGGTGCCGGCCTCAAGCGTGCGTCGCAGATGGCGATCCTCAACGCCAACTACATCGCCCGCCGCCTGGAAGAGCACTATCCTGTCCTGTATAGCGGCGGCAATGGCCTGGTAGCACACGAATGCATCCTCGACCTGCGCCCACTGAAGGACACCAGCGGCATCAGCGTCGACGACGTGGCCAAGCGCCTGATCGACTTCGGCTTCCACGCCCCGACCATGTCCTTCCCGGTGGCCGGCACGCTGATGATCGAACCGACCGAAAGCGAGTCCAAGGAAGAACTGGACCGCTTCTGCAACGCCATGATCCAGATCCGCGCAGAAATCCGCGCGGTCGAGGACGGTAGCCTGGACAAAGACGACAACCCGCTGAAAAACGCCCCGCATACCGCGGCCGAGCTGGTTGGCGAATGGGCCCACGGTTACAGCCGCGAGCAGGCGGTGTACCCGCTGCCTGGCCTGGTGGAAGGCAAGTACTGGCCACCGGTCGGCCGCGTCGACAACGTATTCGGCGACCGCAACCTGGTGTGCGCCTGCCCGTCGATCGAGAGCTATCAGGACGCCTGATCCGGCTCGCCGGCTCCCACAAGGGCTCCACTGCCTGCAAGGGTTGTGCTGCACCTGTAAGAAGCCTGCTCTCACGGGAACGTCGTACCTGTGGGCGCTGGCTTGCCGGCGATCGAGTGCGCAGCACTCGCCTTTTCTTTCTGGAGGGAACGAGCAATGGCTCTGAGCGTCTTCGACCTGTTCAAGATCGGCATCGGCCCCTCCAGTTCCCACACCGTCGGCCCGATGCGCGCCGCTGCGCGGTTTGCCGAAGGGCTGCGCCGTGATGGCCTGCTGGCCAAAACGGCCAGCGTCAAGGCCGAGCTGTATGGCTCACTGGGGGCCACCGGCAAAGGCCACGGCAGTGACAAGGCCGTGTTGCTCGGCCTTGAAGGCGAACAGCCGGACACCCTCGATACCGACAGCATCCCCGCCCGCCTGCAGGCCATCCGCAGCAGTGGCAAGCTCAAGCTGCTGGGCGAGCACACCATTGCCTTCAATGAAAAGCAGCACCTGGCAATGATCCGCAAGCCACTGGACTACCACCCCAACGGCATGATCTTCCGCGCATTCGACAACGCCGGCCTTCAAATCCGCAGCCGCGAGTACTACTCGGTGGGCGGCGGCTTCGTGGTTGACGAAGCCGCCGCCGGCCACGACCGCATTGTCGAGGACAGCACCGCCCTGGCCTACCCGTTCACCACCGCCAAACAGCTGCTCGGCCACTGCACCACGCACAACCTGGCGGTCAGCCAGGTAATGCTGGCCAACGAGCAGGCCTGGCGCCCAGAGGCAGAAACCCGCGCCGGGCTGCTGCGCATCTGGCAAGTGATGCAGGACTGCGTCGAAGCCGGCTGCCAGCATGAGGGCATTCTGCCGGGTGGGCTCAAGGTCAGGCGCCGGGCACCGGCACTGTACCGCCAGCTCAGCCGGCACCCGGAGGCCAGCCTGCGCGATGCCCTGTCGGTACTGGACTGGGTGAACCTGTATGCGCTGGCTGTGAACGAGGAAAACGCCTATGGCGGGCGGGTGGTCACCGCGCCCACCAATGGCGCCGCCGGTATCGTCCCCGCGGTGCTGCACTACTACATGCGCTTCGTGCCCGGTGCCAGCGAAGACGGGGTGGTGCGTTTTCTGCTCACGGCTGCGGCCATCGGCATCCTGTACAAGGAAAACGCCTCCATCTCCGGTGCCGAGGTGGGCTGCCAGGGCGAAGTCGGGGTGGCCTGCTCGATGGCTGCCGGGGCGCTGTGCGAGGTGATGGGCGGCAGTGTGCAGCAAGTGGAGAACGCCGCCGAAATCGGCATGGAACACAACCTGGGGCTGACCTGCGACCCCATTGGCGGGCTGGTCCAGGTGCCCTGCATCGAGCGCAACGCCATGGGCTCGGTAAAGGCGATCAATGCGGTGCGCATGGCCTTGCGCGGCGACGGGCAGCACCACGTATCGCTCGACAAGGTCATCCGTACCATGCGCCAGACCGGCGCCGACATGAAAAGCAAATACAAAGAGACCGCCCGTGGCGGCCTGGCCGTCAACATCATCGAGTGTTGACCCACTAACGAAAGCAAGGAGTCACCGATGTCCGAAACACTGCTCAAGACCCCACTGCATGCCTTGCACCTGGAGCTGGGGGCGCGCATGGTGCCGTTCGCGGGCTATGACATGCCGGTGCAGTACCCGCTGGGCGTCCTCAAGGAGCACCTGCATACCCGTGAACAGGCCGGCCTGTTCGATGTGTCGCACATGGGCCAGATCATCCTGCACGGTGCCAACGCTGCCAAAGCCCTTGAAAGCCTGGTGCCGGTAGACATCATCGACCTGCCAGTGGGCATGCAGCGCTATGCCATGTTCACCGATGCGCAAGGCGGCATTCTTGACGATCTGATGGTCGCCAACCTGGGCGACGACAAGCTGTTCCTGGTGGTCAACGCGGCCTGCAAGGCGCAGGACCTGGCTCACCTGCAAGCGCAGATCGGCAACGCCTGCGACGTGCAGCCGCTGTTCGAGGCGCGTGCGCTGCTGGCCCTGCAG
This sequence comes from Pseudomonas sp. NBRC 111127, assembly GCF_001320345.1. Taxonomy (NCBI): domain Bacteria; kingdom Pseudomonadati; phylum Pseudomonadota; class Gammaproteobacteria; order Pseudomonadales; family Pseudomonadaceae; genus Pseudomonas; species Pseudomonas sp. NBRC 111127. The sequence continues at coordinate 5,368 of NZ_BCBD01000006.1, forward strand.
GGCCCGGCGGCAGCGCGTGTACTCGCGCGCCTGGCGCCGGAAGTGGCCAACATGACCTTCATGCAGTTGCGGGGGGTAAAACTGCTGGGCGAAGACTGCTTCGTCAGCCGCTCGGGCTACACCGGCGAAGATGGCTACGAGATCTCGGTGCCGGCCGGCGCCGCCGAAGCCTTGGCCCGCCGCCTGCTGGCCGAACCGGAAGTACAGCCGATCGGGCTGGGTGCCCGTGATTCGCTGCGCCTGGAAGCCGGCCTGTGCCTGTATGGCCACGACATGAACGGCGAAACCACCCCGGTCGAGGCCAGCTTGCTGTGGGCGATTTCCAAGGTGCGCCGCGCCGACGGCCAGCGCGCGGGTGGGTTCCCGGGCGCCGAGGCCATCTTCACCCAGCAGCGCGACGGTGTGGCACGCAAACGCGTCGGCCTGTTGCCGCAAGAGCGCACGCCTGTACGCGAAGGCGCGGACATTGTCGATGCCAACGATAAACTGGTCGGCAAAGTGTGCAGCGGCGGTTTTGGCCCGACACTTGGGGCGCCCGTTGCAATGGGTTATATCGATAGTGAACATGCGGCAATCGACACCGCGCTATTTGCCGTGGTCCGTGGCAAGAAGGTGGCCTTGAAAGTCAGCAAAATGCCTTTCGTGGCGCAACGTTACTACCGAGGGTGAATCGGCTTTGTAAAGGTTGCGGGCAGGCGTGGCATATTCGTTTCCGAACCCTGCCCGGTAACTTTTGAACATGGCGCCAGGCCAGCCACCATGCCGTTTGCACGACGGTGATCGGTGCGTGAAAAAAGGCCCGTTTTTCTGCATGGCCGAGGGCTTGTTTTTCGCTCGGGAGTTGGCGTAGAGTCATTCCACTGTGTTTGCATGGGTCGCAATAGTTCGTGACCTGGGCCAGTAGCCAAGCGTTGCTACAACCCGTTCGACGTCTCTTACTTTCCTGCAACCCAGCCCAGTAATCTTTCGCTTACACAACGTGCGAAAGTAACTGTCATCAAAATTCGAGCTCCATAGGAAATAAGACAATGGCTGAACGTCAGAACGGTACCGTCAAGTGGTTCAATGACGAAAAAGGTTACGGTTTCATCACCCCAGAAAGCGGTCCGGATCTGTTCGTGCACTTCCGCGCAATCGAAGGCAACGGCTTCAAGAGCCTGAAAGAAGGCCAAAAGGTCACTTTCGAGGCCGTGCAGGGCCAGAAAGGCATGCAAGCGGACAAAGTCCAGGTTGCAGGCTAAGCCGAACCCGACTGCAAAAGCCCCTGCCAAGTGCAGGGGCTTTTTTTTGCCCGTAGAATAGCGGCTTCATCTTCTGGAGCCGTTTTGCATGTCCAAACCTTTGCTCATACCCCAGGGTGATTTTCCGCCGGTCGGCCTGGGCCGACGCCTGGCGGCGATGTTCTACGACTTCCTGTTGTGCACCGCGCTGCTGATCGTGACGGCTGGGGCCTACAAGATGATCCAGATGGCGATCATTGGCGAAGCCCGCATGCGCGAGCTGACCGAGGCAGGCGCACTGGACGGCGACCCGTTGCTGTCCACGGTGCTGCTGTTCGCCTTGTTCGGCTTTTTCGCCAAGTTCTGGACCCACGGCGGGCAGACGCTGGGCATGCAGGTGTGGGGCGTGCGGGTACAGAACGCAGATGGTTCGGCGATCAGCCTGTGGCAGGCACTGCTGCGCTTTGTGGTGTCGATCGCGTCGTGGTTGTGCCTGGGGCTAGGTTTCTTCTGGGCGCTGATCGACAAACGCAAGCGGGGCTGGCATGACATCTATTCCGAAAGCCAGCTGGTGCGTGTGCCGAAACAGAAGAAATAGAAAGGCCAGGCCCCGATGAAAAAGCCGACCTAGGGTTAATGCCTGTCAGTTAAGTAATTTGGGGCCGCTTTGCGACCCTTCGCGGGCACGCCCGCTCCCACAGGGGATCGCGCAGCGCCAAGCGTGTAGGAGCGGGCGTGCCCGCGAAGGGCTGCAAAGCAGCCCCAGTAACGCTTAACAGACAAGCATTATCTCCAGCTCAGGCCATTACCCCGCCCGGCGCAGCAACCACACACCAGCCAGGGCACAAATGCCCGCCGGGATGACCACCGCCAGCAAGGGCGGGAAACCGAACACCTGGCTCGAAGGCCCGAGCAGGTCCTGGCCGATGCGGAATACGAAGCCCACCAGCACGCCGGTGAACACCCGCTGGCCCAAGGTCACCGAGCGCAGCGGGCCGAAGATGAACGAAATGGCCATCAACACCAGTGCCGCAGTCACCATCGGCTGCAGGACCTTGGTCCAGAACGCCAGCCAGTAACGGGCGTTGTTCAGGCCCTGGTCGGACAGGTAGTGGATGTAGTCCCACAGGCCGGTGATCGACAGCGACTCCGGCGCCAGGATCACGGTGTTCAGCAATTGCGGGGTCAGCGACACGTCCCAGCGCTCGGTGGGGGCCTTCACCACCTCGGTGTGGTCCCCGCGGAAGAAGGTCGTGCTGACGTCGCTGAGCAACCAGTGATCGTCGGTGTATTGGGCACGCCGGGCAAAGCTCGACGTCTGGATCTTGCGCTCGCTGTCGAAGCGGTAGCGGGTCACGCCGAGCAACAAGCCGTTGGGCTGTACGGCGTTGATGTGCACGAACTCCTCGCCCTGGCGATGCCACATGCCACGCTTGGAGCTCTGCGCCTCGCCCCCACCCTGGGCCAGCGAGCGGTCAGCCTGGGCCTTGTTCTCGGTGACCGGCGCCACGTATTCGCCAATCAGCAGGCCGACCAGCATCAGCACCAGCATGGGCTTCATCACCGCCCAGACGATACGCCCGATGGACACACCGGCCGCACGCATGATGGTCAGTTCGCTGCTGCTGGCCAGGCTACCCAGGCCAATCAGGCAGCCGATCAGCGCAGCCATGGGCAGCATTTCGTACAGCCGCCGTGGCGCGGTGAGCAAGACGTAGTAACCGGCTTGCATCACCGTGTAGGTGTCGCTCAGGTCGCCCATCTCATCGATGAACGCGAACAACGAGGCCAGGCCGAGGATGATCCCCAGCACTGCCAGGATGGCCAGCAGCACGCTCTGGCCGATGTAGCGGTCGAGCTTAGCCATGGGCCACCTCCGCACGGCGGGCGGCACGCTTGAGGCGCAATGGCTCCCAGTACATCAGGCCAAGGCCGATGAGCAGGAACAGCCCGTGGACCCACCACATGCCCAGGGCAATCGGCAACTTGCCCTTCTCCAGGGCGCCACGTACGGAAATCAGCATTGTCAGGTAGGCCATGTACAGAAGAATTGCCGGCAGCAACTTGAGGAAGCGGCCCTGGCGCGGGTTGACCCGCGACAGCGGCACCGCCAGCAGGGTCACCACGAAGACCAGGATCGGCAATGACAGCCGCCATTGCAGTTCGGCGCGTTCGCGCAGGTCGGTCTTGCCGAACAGGTCGAGGGTCGGAATGGCCTCGCGCTCGGTCACTTCCTCGGCCACTTCCGGCTTGGGCAGCAACACGCCATAGGTGTCGTACTTGATGGCCCGGTAGTCGGCCTGGCCGGGGTTACCGTCGTAGCGGTAGCCGTTTTCCAGCACCAGGTAACGGTTGCCATCGGCCTGGATCTCCTGGTGGCCCTTTTCCGCCACCAGCACCGACGGCGCACGGTCCTTGGTCTTGTCCTGATTGAAGCGTTTCTCGGAGATGAACACGCCACCGAGCTTGACGCGGTCGTCCGACAGTTGCTCGGTGTAGGTGACCCGCGAGCCGTCACGCAGCATCTGGAAACGGCCTGGCACCAAGGTGTCGAACTCGGTCAGGGTGTCCTGCTGGGCGATGATCTGCTGCACCTGGGCCACGCCCAGTGGCGCCAGGCTCAGGCTCAGCCAGGCCACCAGCAGCGCCACCAGTGCGGCCGGCGCCATGGTCATGCCCAGCAGGCGCTGCTGGCTCATGCCAGTGGCCGAGAGCACGGTCATTTCGCTTTCCAGGTACAGGCGGCCGTACGCCAGCAGAATGCCGAGGAACAGCCCCAAGGGCAGGATCAGCTGCAGGAAACCCGGCAGGCGGAAACCCATGATCAGGAACAATACGCCCGGGTCGAGCACGCCCTGGGCGGCCTGGGCCAGGTACTTGATGAAGCGCCCACTCATGATGATCACCAGCAGCACGGCGCTGACGGCGCTCAAGGTCACCAGGACCTCGCGGGACAGATAACGAAAGACGATCAAACCAGACACTCCTGGGTTGTCAGGGCGGACTGCCATGCAATGGCGCCAAACAATGACTTAGTACATCCAAGACCAATGCCGGTTCGCCAAAGGCGAACCTCCATGTAAAGTGCGCGCATTATCCTGTGATTGGCTGCGCCTGTCACTTGGCGGCGCGTGAAGGCGCACAACGGGGTTGTCAGCACGCGGGCCGCAGGCTCAAACTGGCAGCTTTTCCGCTGGCGCGCGACGACGCGGCCAGGCCCGTCCAGAGCGCTGCAATGTACAGCGCCATTTGTATCGATCATTCGGGGACCCTGACATGGAACTGGTTGTAAAAAGCGTAGCTGCTGCATCGGTAAAAACCGCCACCCTGGTCATTGCAGTCGGTGAAAATCGCAAACTTGGCGCGGTGGCCAAGGCCGTCGACCAGGCCACCGAGGGTGCCATCAGCGCGGTACTCAAGCGCGGTGACCTGGCCGGCAAACCGGGCCAGACCTTGCTGCTGCACAACCTCCCGGGCCTCAAGGCCGAACGCGTCCTGCTGGTCGGCAGTGGCAAGGACGAAGCCCTGGGTGACCGCGCCTGGCGCAAGCTGGTCGCCAGCGTCGCCGGTGTGCTCAAGGGGCTCAACGGCGCCGATGCCGTGCTGGCCCTGGACGATATCGCCGTCAGCAACCGCGATGCCCATTACGGCAAGTACCGACTGCTGGCCGAAACCCTGCAGGACGGCGAATACGTGTTCGACCGTTTCAAGAGCCAGAAGGTCGAGCCGCGCGCACTGAAAAAAGTCACCCTGCTGGCAGACAAGGCCGGCCAGGCCGACGTCGAGCGCGCGGTGAAGCACGCCAGCGCCATCGCCACCGGCATGGCGTTCACCCGCGACCTGGGCAACCTGCCACCGAACCTGTGCCACCCGAGCTTCCTTGCCGAGCAGGCCAAGGACCTGGGCAAGGCGCACAAGGCACTGAAGGTCGAAGTGCTCGACGAGAAGAAGATCAAGGACCTGGGCATGGGCGCCTTCTACGCCGTGGGCCAGGGCAGCGACCAGCCGCCACGCCTGATCGTGCTCAACTACCAGGGCGGCAAGAAGGCCGACAAGCCCTTCGTGCTGGTAGGTAAAGGCATCACCTTCGACACCGGCGGCATCAGCCTGAAACCCGGCGCCGGCATGGACGAAATGAAGTACGACATGTGCGGTGCCGCCAGCGTCATGGGCACCCTGCGTGCGGTGCTGGAACTGCAACTGCCCATCAACCTGGTCTGCCTGCTGGCCTGCGCCGAGAACATGCCAAGTGGCGGCGCCACCCGCCCAGGTGACATCGTCACCACCATGAGCGGCCAGACCGTGGAAATCCTCAACACCGACGCCGAAGGCCGCCTAGTGCTGTGCGATACCCTGACCTACGCCGAGCGTTTCAAGCCACAGGCGGTGATCGACGTCGCTACCCTGACAGGCGCCTGCATCGTTGCCCTGGGCAGCCACACCTCCGGCCTGATGGGCAACGACGACGACCTGGTCGGGCAATTGCTCGACGCCGGCAAGCGCGCAGACGACCGCGCCTGGCAACTGCCGCTGTTCGACGAGTACCAGGAACAACTGGACAGCCCGTTCGCCGACATGGGCAACATCGGCGGGCCGAAGGCCGGCACCATCACCGCAGGTTGCTTCCTGTCGCGTTTCGCCAAGGCCTACAACTGGGCGCACATGGACATCGCTGGTACGGCGTGGGTCAGCGGCGGCAAGGACAAGGGCGCCACGGGTCGCCCGGTGCCGCTGCTGACCCAGTACCTGCTGGACCGCGCTGGCGCCTGAGGCCATGACGCCGGTGGTGCCTGGCGCGCCACCGGCCGGCCATACCGACCATGAGCAAAGTCGACTTCTATATCCTGCCTACCGACTCGCTGTCGGCGCGGCTCGATTTCGCCTGCAAACTGTGTGAAAAGGCCTGGCGCCTTGGCCACCGGGTCTACCTGCATTGCCAGGATGCCGAGCAACGCGACGAACTGGACCTGCGCCTGTGGCGCTTCAAAGGCGAAGCCTTCGTGCCCCACGACCTGGCCGAGGTGCATGCCGATGCCGGCGTGGCCCTGGGCCTGGCGGAACACGCCGGTGACCATAACGACCTGCTGATCAACCTGGGCGCCAGCGTGCCGGGCTTTGTCGGCCAGTTCGAGCGGGTGGCGGAAATCGTCGTCGAGGCGCCCGACATTCGCCAATCGGCGCGAGAGCGATTCCGTTTCTACCGTGAACAGGGCTATGCTCTGCAAGACCACCGCTTACAGCGACTTTGACGACGATGGACAAGCACTCCCCCCTGCCCGACTCGGCTCATCTACTCGACGACCTTGAGTCGATCCGCCAGTTGCTCGGCGATGCCGACCTGCAACCTCCCCTGCTGACCGAAACGGTCGAGCAACTTCCGTTGTTGCCGGACGCGCCGGTTACCGAAGCGGCTGCGCCCGAAGAAGATCCGCAGACGCGCCGCCAGGACACCCTGCTGCACCTGGAGAGTGAGCTGCGCGCCGCGGCGCAGATGATCATGCAGGACGTGATCAACGACTTTACCCCGCATATCGAGAACGAAATCAAGCGCCGGCTGGATGCGCGCATCGAGCGGTTGATCAAGCGTTCCGAGTAAAACCGCACATCGGTGTGCCTGCTTCGCGGGCATGCCCGCTCCTACAGGGACCTCAACGCCTGTGGTGGGCTTGTTGCAGCAGGCAACACAGTTCCGACAGTTGTCAGCAGCTTGTCGCCTGCGGCCCCCAGCTTGGTTATACTTCCCGGCTTTCCCGAATAAATGCACAGGGTCCCGCCGCGCATGGATAAGACCTACCAGCCGCACGCCATCGAAACTTCCTGGTACAACACCTGGGAGTCCGAGAACTATTTCGCTCCACAAGGTGCAGGCGAGTCCTACACCATCATGATCCCGCCGCCGAACGTCACCGGCAGCCTGCACATGGGCCACGGCTTCAACAACGCGATCATGGATGCCCTGATCCGTTTCCGCCGCATGCAAGGCCGCGACACCCTGTGGCAGCCAGGCACCGACCACGCCGGTATCGCCACCCAGATGCTGGTCGAGCGCCAACTCGAGGCCAAGGGCCAGAACCGGCATGATCTGGGCCGCGAGAAGTTCCTGGAGAAGGTCTGGGAATGGAAGGATCAGTCCGGCGGCAATATCAGCCGGCAAATCCGCCGCCTGGGCTCGTCGGTGGACTGGAGCCGCGAGCGCTTCACCATGGACGACGGCCTGTCCGAAGCGGTCAAGGAAGCCTTCGTGCGCCTGCACGAAGATGGCCTGATCTACCGCGGCAAGCGCCTGGTCAACTGGGACACCAAGCTGCACACGGCCATCTCCGACCTCGAAGTGGAAAACCACGACGAAAAAGGCCACCTGTGGAACCTACGCTACCCGCTGGCCGATGGCGCCAAGACCGCCGAAGGCCAGGATTACCTGGTGGTTGCCACTACCCGCCCGGAAACCCTGCTGGGCGACGCCGCCGTGGCGGTCAACCCGAATGACGAACGCTACCAGGCACTGATCGGCAAGTACGTCGAGCTGCCGCTGGTGGGCCGCCGCATTCCGATCATCGCCGACGACTACTGCGACCCGGCGTTCGGCACCGGCTGCGTGAAGATCACCCCAGCCCACGACTTCAACGACTATGAAGTCGGCAAGCGGCACAACCTGCCGCTGCTGAACATCTTCGACAAGAATGCCGTCGTGCTGGCCAACGCCCAGGCCTTCAACCTCGACGGCAGCGTCAACGAGCAGGTCGACACCCAGTTGCCGGCGCAGTACGCCAACCTCGACCGCTTCGTGGCGCGCAAACAGATCGTGGCCGACCTGGACGCCCAGGGCCTGCTGGTCAGCATCGACGACCACGCCCTGAAAGTGCCGAAAGGCGACCGTTCCGGTACCGTGATCGAGCCCTGGCTGACCGACCAGTGGTACGTGTCCACCAAGCCGCTGGCAGAGCCTGCCATTGCTGCCGTGGAAGACGGTCGCATCCAGTTCGTGCCCAAGCAGTACGAGAACATGTACTTCTCGTGGATGCGCGACATCCAGGACTGGTGCATCAGCCGCCAGCTGTGGTGGGGCCATCGCATTCCGGCGTGGTACGACGAGGCCGGCCAGGTCTACGTTGGCCGCAACGAGCAGGAAGTGCGCGCCAAGCACCAACTGGGCGCCGATGTGGTGTTGCGCCAGGACGACGACGTGCTCGACACCTGGTTCAGCTCGGGCCTGTGGACCTTCTCTACCCTGGGCTGGCCGGAGCAGACCGAATTCCTCAAGAAGTTCCACTCCACCGACGTGCTGGTGACGGGCTTCGACATCATCTTCTTCTGGGTTGCGCGCATGATCATGCTGACCATGCACCTGATCAAGAACGAGGATGGCACCCCGCAGGTTCCGTTCAAGACCGTGTACGTGCACGGCCTGGTGCGTGATGGCCAGGGCCAGAAGATGTCCAAGTCCAAGGGCAACGTGCTGGACCCGCTGGACATCGTCGACGGCATCACCCTCGACGCCCTGCTGGAAAAACGTACCAGCGGCATGATGCAGCCCAAGCTGGCCGAGAAAATCGCCAAGCAGACCAAGGCCGAATTCCCCGAAGGCATCGCCAGCTACGGCACCGACGCCTTGCGCTTCACCTTCTGCTCGCTGGCTTCCACAGGCCGCGACATCAAGTTCGACATGGGCCGCGTCGAAGGCTATCGCAACTTCTGCAACAAGATCTGGAACGCTGCCCGCTACGTGCTGGACAAGGGTGAGGATTGTGGCCAGAACGGCGAGGCCTATGAGCTGTCCCTGGCTGACCGCTGGATCATCTCGCAGCTGCAGCGCACCGAAGCCGAAGTGACCCGCCAGCTGGAGCAGTTCCGCTTCGACCTGGCCAGCCAGGCGCTGTACGAGTTCATCTGGAACCAGTACTGCGACTGGTACCTGGAGCTGTCCAAGCCTGTGCTGTGGGACGAAAATGCCCCGGTCGAGCGCGCCCGCGGCACCCGCCGCACCCTGGTGCGCGTGCTGGAAGTGGCGCTGCGCCTGGCACACCCGTTCATGCCCTTCATCACCGAGGAAATCTGGCAGCGCATCGCACCGCTGGCCGGTATCGAAGGCAAGACCATCATGCTGCAGCCATGGCCGGTGGCCAATGAAAGCCGCATCGATGCTGCCGCCGAAGGTGATATCGAATGGCTGAAAGAGCTGATGGTCGGCCTGCGCAACATCCGCGCCGAAATGAACATTGGCCCGGGCAAGCCGCTGCCGCTGTTCCTGAAGAACGCCAACGCCGACGACCAGCGCCGCCTGCATGAGAACGAAGCCTTGCTGAAGAAGCTGGCCAAGGTCGAATCGTTCACCGTGCTGAGCGATGCCGAAGAAGCACCGCTTTCGGCTACTGCGCTGGTGGGTGACCTGCAAGTGCTGGTACCGATGGCCGGGCTGATCGACAAGGATGCCGAGCTGGCGCGCCTGAACAAGGAAATTCAGCGCCTGCAGGGCGAAGTGGCACGCGTGGGTGGCAAGCTGTCCAACGCTGCCTTCGTCGACAAGGCCCCGCCTGCGGTGATCGAGAAGGAGCGCGCCAAGCTGGCCGAGTCCGAACAGGCCCTGGCCAACTTCACCGAGCAGCACGCGCGCATTGCAGCGCTGTGACAACCTGATAGACCGCTGGGGCCGCTGTGCGGCCCTTTCGCGACACAAGGCCGCCCCTACAGGACGGTGCCGGTTTCACAGGCGCCGCTATCCTTTAGGGGCGGCCTTGTGTCGCGATAGGGCTGCAGAGCAGCCCCAAGGCCTGCAACACCGGACCCCGCCATGACCGACAAACCTACCCTGCACCCGCGCAACCTGCACCAGGGGCGCTACGACTTCCCCAGCCTGATCAAGGCCCACCCTGACCTGGCCCGCTTTACCATTACCAACCCCCACGGCAAACCCAGCATCGACTTCGCCAACCCCGAAGCCGTAAGGGTATTCAACCGTGCCCTGCTCAAGGCCCAATACGGCATCCAGCACTGGGATATCCCCGCCGACTACCTGTGCCCGCCCATTCCCGGCCGCGCCGACTACATCCACGTAGCCGCGGATCTGCTGGCCACGGACAACGCGGGGGAAATTCCCAAGGGCGCCCAGGTACGCGCGCTGGACATCGGCGTGGGTGCCAACTGCATTTACCCGCTGCTGGGTCACAGCGACTACCGCTGGCGCTTTCTCGGCTCGGATATCGACCCGGTAGCCCTGGCCTCGGCCAAGGCCATCGTCCAGGCCAACGGCCTGGGCAAGGCCATTGCCCTGCGCCAGCAGGCGAACCGGGGCCATATCCTCAGCGGTCTGTTGCAGCCAGAGGAGCGTTTCGACCTGACCCTGTGCAACCCACCCTTCCACGCCTCCCGCGACGAAGCCACCCGCGGTAGCCAACGCAAGTGGAAGAACCTGGGCAAGCAGGACCCCAAACGCAAGCTGCCGCTGTTGAACTTTGGTGGCCAGAACAATGAATTGTGGTGCGAGGGTGGCGAAATCCGCTTTGTCACCCAACTGGTGAGCGAAAGCGTGCAGTACGCCGGCAGCGTGTTGTGGTTCACCAGCCTGGTGTCAAAGGCCAGCAACCTGCCGGGCATAGAGGCTGCACTGAAGAAGGCCGGTGCCAAGGCCGTACGTGTCGTCGAAATGGGCCAGGGCCAGAAGCAGAGCCGCATGGTTGCCTGGAGCTTCCACGACGAAGCGGCACGCCAGGGCTGGTACGCCCAGGGCCGATCACAGGCATGAAAAAACCGCGCCCGGGCAAGCCGGGCGCGGTTTCGTCAAAGCAGCAACAATTACTTGTTGATAGCGTCGGTCAGCACTTTGGCTGGCACGAACTTGACGACTTTCTTGGCAGCGATTTCGATGGCAGCGCCAGTCGAAGGGTTGCGGCCAGTGCGGGCAGGACGCTCCGAGACTTTCAGCTTGCCGATACCTGGCAGGGTGATTTCAGCGCCGTTTTCCAGCTGGTCAGCAACGATCTGGCCCAGTTGCTCCAGTGCGTTCTTGGCGGTGGCTTTCGGCGCGGCGATCGACTCGGCGATGTCGGCAATCAGTTGGTCTTTGGTCAATGCCATGGTGGTGTTCCTTCCCTATCAAATTCGATGGTTATGCAGCGAACGACGACGTTATCGGGCCAGCCCCTTGTAGTGGAGGGCCGCGCCAATTGGGTATGTAGATACTCAAATCGGCGTTTGGTTCGACACGACGGCAGCGCGCTGCCAGCAATGCGCCACGCGTGGGGCGCAAGACCGCGCAAAGCTACCACAGGAGTGGATAAATATCCGCAGCGTACTTCGATTAAATGCAGGTTTTTCAGGGGTTTTGGCTTAAAACGTACAAAAATGAACAAAAAACGAACAACCGGCATTTCGGCCAACATCCGGCCACTGCACCACTGGGTGTCTGGGTTAAACTTGGCGACTTTTGCAGCTCGCCGAGAATTTCATGCCTATCCGTCATTGCATCGTTCACCTGATCGACAAGAAGCCTGATGGCAGCCCCGCCGTGCTGCACGCCCGCGATAGCGAACTGGCGGCTTCCGACGCCATCGAAAACCTGCTGGCAGACCTCAACGACAGCTACAACGCCAAGCAAGGCAAGGCCTGGGGCTTCTTCCACGGCGAGTCGGGGGCCTACCCGCTCAGCGGCTGGCTGAAGCAGTACCTGGAAGGCGACACAGACTTTACCGCCTTCAGCCGCCAGGCCGTGGAACACCTGCAGAAGCTGATGGAGGAGTCCAACCTGTCCACCGGCGGTCACGTGCTGTTTGCCCATTACCAACAGGGCATGACCGAATACCTGGCCATCGCCCTGCTGCACCACAGTGAAGGCGTGGCGGTGAATGCCGAACTCGACGTCACCCCATCCCGTCACCTTGACCTGGGCCAGTTGCACCTGGCGGCGCGCATCAACCTGTCCGAGTGGAAGAACAACCAGAACTCCAAGCAGTACATCTCGTTCATCAAGGGCAAGAACGGCAAGAAAGTCTCGGACTATTTCCGCGACTTCATTGGCTGCCAGGAAGGTGTCGACGGCCCGGGTGAAACCCGCACCCTGCTCAAGGCTTTCAGCGACTTCGTCGAGAGCGAAGACTTGCCGGAAGCATCCGCCCGCGAAAAGACCCAGACGCTGGTCGAGTACGCCACTACCCAGACCAAACTGGGTGAACCGGTGACGCTGGAAGAGCTGTCCAGCCTGATAGACGAAGACCGGCCCAAGGCGTTCTACGACCATATCCGCAACAAGGACTACGGCTTGTCGCCGGAGATTCCGGCGGATAAACGCACCCTCAACCAGTTCCGTCGCTTTACCGGGCGTGCCGAGGGGCTGTCGATCAGCTTCGAGGCGCACCTGCTGGGCGACAAGGTGGAGTATGACGAGGCCGCCGGCACCCTGATCATCAAGGGACTGCCGACCACCCTGGTGGACCAGCTGAAGCGACGCAAGGACTGACGGCCCATGGGCCGCGCGACCCGCTCCTGCACGCATCGCGACCTCTTGTAGGAGCGGCCTTGCGTCGCGATGGGCCGCAAAGCGGCCCCAGCACCCTCAAGCCGAACCCATCAGATAAGCCGCCACCAAAGCCTCTTTCGCCGACTTGCGCAGCCGTTTCACCAACCGCTCCTGGCGCAATGCCTCGCCCTTGTCCGGCCATTGCTCGACATACACCAGCGCCTGTGCCGGGCTGGTCTTGAAGTACCGTGCCCCCCGCCCTTTCTGATGGGCCAGAAAACGCCGCTGCGGGTCATCGCTGACCCCGCAATACAACGAGCCGTTGGCCGCCCTGACCAGGTAAACATACCAAGGCTTGCCAACGCCTGCGGGGGCGGCTTCACACACCCTGGGCCTGCTGGAATGCGCGCAAACCCTTGAAGGCCTGTGCGCGAACCTTGTTCTGCAGCAGCGGCGACCACCCCAGCAATACCCCTGGCATGCCCAACGCCTGCCGCGACCAGCGCCACAGGTCGAACGTATCGTCGTGCTGGCAGATCAAGCCATCGCGGATGATGAAGCGTGCCTGGATATCATTGACCACCACCCGCCCCGTCTGGCTGAACAGGTAGGTCGCCACCCAGTGTGCGGCACCGCTGCGCTCGTCGGCGCGTACGCTGTCGAAGGTCAGGGTGAAGTCTTTGGCGCGCGTGGTCAGCATGCGCCACATGTCGCCCGCGTCCTTGCCACGCAGCGTACCGAAAACCGGGTCGCTGAAAACGATATCGTCGCTGTAGCAGGCGATCATTGCCTCGGCGTCCAGGCGCTGGAAGGCCTGGTAGAAGCGCGTAATCAAATCGCGGTGGGCGTCACTCATGGGGGCTGGTCCATCCTGGGGTCGAAAGCAGCACGATAATCTGACCCGGTTGCTTATGCCAGCTTCCGCCGCAGCATCTCACAGGCGCTGCATATCTTCTGACAAACACCTGTCAGCCCTGATGCGATCCCTGTGGGAGCTGGCTTGCCGGCGACAGGGCCGGTGCTGCCCAGCACAGATTCAGACTTTTTCGCTGGTCACCTGCACATGCAAAGCCCGCCCGGCCCCCAACCCGAAGACGATGGCGCCGACCCCAAGCACAGCGAAGATCCAGCCCACGGCCGCCCAGCCGCCCGTCAGGTCATGCACCAACCCCACCGCGAACGGCCCCATCGACGCCAGGGTATACCCCACGCCTTGGGCCATGCTCGACAGGTTGGCCGCCACGTGGGCGTCCTTCGAGCGCAACACGATCAAGGTCAGCGCCAGGGCAAAGGTACCTCCCTGCCCCAGGCCCAGCACCACGGCCCAGCCCCACAGCCCGGAAAGCGGGGCATACAGGCAACCGAACAGGCCCGCCAGAGTGGTCAGCATGACCACCACGATTGCCAGCCGCTGGTCCTTGCCGCGAGTGGCCAGCCACGGCGCGCTCAGCGAACTCAGCAACTGCACGATGACCGACCCGGAAAGGACCAGGCCGGCCTGGGTCGGGCTCAGGCCACGACCGATCAGGATCGACGGCAGCCAGCCAAACACGATGTAGGCCAGCGACGACTGCAGCCCCATGTACAGGGTCACCTGCCAGGCCAACGGGTCACGCCAGAGGCCACGTACGCGGTATGCCACCTTGTGCAGGCCGTGCCCCTGGCGGGCTTGTGGCAGCCAGACCAGCATGGCCAGCAGCGCCGGGAGCACCCAGAAGCCCAGGCCCAACGCCCAGCTGCCACCGAAATGGCTGGCCAAGGGCACGGTGGCACCCGCCGCCATGGCCGCGCCCAGGCACAAGGCCATGGTGTACACCCCGGTCAGCGTGCCTGCGTGCTGGGGGAAGTCGCGCTTGACGATACCGGGCAACAACACCCCGATGATGCCGATGCTGGCGCCAGCCATCAGGCTGCCCAGAAACACCCCCGCCACGCCCAAACTGCTGCGCACGACAATGCCCAACGCCAGGGTGAGCAGAATGCCGACGATCACCCGCTCACTGCCAAAGCGCCTTGCCAGCATCGGTGCCAGCGGCGCAAACAGCCCAAGGCACAACACCGGCAAGGTGGTCAGCAAACCAGCTTGCGAAGCGTTCAGCCCCAGGCCTTCGGACACCTGGCCCAACACGGGCGCCATGCTCGACAGCGCCGGGCGCAGGTTCAGCGCCACCAGCACCAGGCCGAGCAACAGCAGCCACGGCCGACGCAATTGCACCGGCTGCTGCTGGACTTGCTCGTCGTCGGCCTCGGCGTCGATCAGCAGCTCATCGAGGTCGCGTGCGTGCGGTGGGGTGTTGCGGGGTAGGGATTCAGCCATGGTGTTCTCGGGGTCAGGATTCGATAAGGGTGCGGCTCAGGTGCTTGGCCCGGTCCGCATCACGCTGTTCGATGGCGTCGAGGATCTGCCCATGCAGATCGAACGTGGCCTGGCAGCGCGGCACGGTCGCCATGCTGTGCTGCAGCGCCGCCGCGACCACGCCGGAGAAATAGCGGTAAAGCTCGCTGAGGGCGGGGTTGTGGGCGGCATCGACCAGCCGCTGGTGAAACACCAGGTCGCACCTTATGTAGTGATCGACATCACCATGAAAATGCCCGGCGCTGCCGGCCAGCGCTTCGCGCAGCCCTTGCAGGTCTGCATCGGTGCGCCGCAGCGCGGCCAGGCCAATCGCCTCCGCCTCGAGAATGTGGCGGGTTTCACGGGCCTGCTCGGCGGTACAGCGGGCCATGGCCTGCATCGCCAGCAACGGGTCCTGCGCGGTACGCAGGTAGCTGCCGTCGCCTTGGCGTACTTCGACCAGGCCGCTGAAGGCCAGCACGCGCATGGCTTCGCGCACGGTGTTACGGCTGATGCCCAGTTGCAGGGCCAGTTCCGGCTCGGTCGGCAGGCGCTGGCCGATCTGCCAGTCACCCTGGGCGATGCGCTCACGCAGTTGCTCAACGGCCTGCTCGACGAGGGAGCGCTTGATCAATAACGACATCGATACATCCAGTCATCGGACGAATTAGGGCTAACCATAAGCGCTGAATCAACAGGCTGCAACGCTTTACAGAATTGTTTTTGAGTAGGCACCAAGCGCCGCGCGGGCGGCGCTCGGTGTGACAGGCGCTAAAAAGGGCCCGGTCAGTTCAAGGCATCCAGCAGCGCCTGGTTCATCTCCGGCGTGCCAATGGTGATCCGCAGGAACTGGGCGATACGTGCCTGCTTGAAGTGGCGCACGATGACACCCTGCTCGCGCAAGCGCGCTGCCAACTCGGCGGCATCCTGTTGCGGGTGGCGCGCGAAAATGAAGTTGGCCGCCGACGGCAGCACTTCGAAGCCCTTGGCCTGTAGCTGGCCAACCAACGCCTCGCGGCTGTCGATCACCTTGCGGCAGGTTTGCTCGAAGTACTCTCGGTCCTCGAAAGCCGCGGCAGCGCCAACAATGGCCGCACGGTCCAGCGGGTAGGAGTTGAAGCTGTTCTTGATGCGCTCCAATGCCTCGATCAGGTCCGGGTGCCCCACGGCCAAGCCAACACGCAGCCCCGCCAACGAGCGCGATTTGGACAAGGTCTGGGTCACCAGCAGGTTGTCGTAGCGATCGACCAGGCTGATGGCGGTTTCGCCGCCGAAGTCGATGTACGCTTCATCCACCACCACCACCGAGTCACGGTTGGCCTGCAGCAGTTGCTCTACCGCCTGCAGTGGCATCAGGCAACCCGTAGGCGCGTTGGGGTTGGGGAAGATGATCCCGGCATTGGGCTTGTTGTAGTCCTCGATACGGATCTGGAACTGCTCGTCCAGGGCCACCTGCTCGAACGCGATGCCGTAGAGACCACAGTACACCGGGTAGAAGCTGTAGCTGATATCAGGGAACAACAACGGTGCATCGTGCTGGAACAGGCCGTGGAAGATGTGCGCCAGCACCTCGTCCGAACCATTGCCGACAAACACTTGCGCCGGGGTAACGCCGTAATACTCGGCCACCGCCTGCTTCAGGCGGTCACCGTTAGGATCGGGGTACAGGCGCAGGTTGTCGTTCAGCTCCGCGCGCATGGCCTCCAGCGCCTTGGGCGACGGGCCGTAGGGGTTCTCGTTGGTGTTCAGCTTGACCAGCCGCGCCAGTTTGGGCTGCTCGCCCGGCACGTAAGGCACCAGGTCCTTGACGAAGGGGCTCCAGAATCGGCTCATGTTCAGTTCCCCTTCTGTTGGGTCAGGATGCGGTATTCAGCGCTTCGGGCGTGCGCGGTCAGCGATTCGCCACGGGCCAGCACGGAGGCAGTCTGGCCTAGTTCGGACGCGCCTTGCTCGGAGCAGAAGATGATCGACGAGCGCTTCTGGAAGTCGTACACACCCAACGGCGACGAGAAGCGTGCAGTGCCGGAGGTTGGCAACACGTGGTTGGGGCCGGCGCAGTAATCACCCAGTGCTTCGCTGGTGTGGCGGCCCATGAAGATCGCCCCGGCGTGGCGAATGTGCGGCAGCCAGGCCTGCGGGTCGGCCACCGACAGCTCCAGGTGCTCGGGGGCGATGCGGTTGGCCACGTCCATGGCCTGCTGCATGTCTTCTACCTGGATCAATGCACCACGGCCGTTGACCGACTTCTGGATGATTTGCGCACGCTCCATGGTCGGCAGCAGCTTGTCGATACTGGCAGCGACACGGTCCAGGAAGGCGGCATCCGGGCTGACCAGAATGGCCTGTGCGTCTTCGTCGTGTTCAGCCTGGGAGAACAGGTCCATGGCGATCCAGTCCGGGTCGGTCTGGCCGTCGCACACCACCAGGATTTCCGAAGGCCCGGCGATCATGTCGATGCCCACCTGGCCAAATACATGGCGCTTGGCAGTGGCGACATAGATATTGCCCGGGCCGACGATCTTGTCGACCTGTGGCACGCTTTCGGTGCCATAGGCCAGTGCCGCGACCGCCTGGGCGCCACCGACAGTGAACACGCGGTCGACACCGGCGATGCAGGCAGCGGCCAGCACCAGCTCGTTGACCTCACCGCGCGGGGTCGGCACCACCATCACCACTTCGGCCACGCCGGCCACCTTGGCCGGGATGGCGTTCATCAGCACCGACGAGGGGTACGAGGCCTTGCCGCCGGGCACATACAGGCCGGCCCGATCCAGCGGGGTAACCTTCTGCCCCAGTACGGTGCCGTCGGCTTCGGTGTACTGCCAGGAATCCTGCTTCTGCCGCTCATGGTAGATGCGCACACGGTCGGCGGCCTTTTCCAGGGCCTGGCGCTGTACGGGGGTGATACGGGTCAGCGCCAGCTCCAGGCGCTCGCGATCGAGGATCAGGTCATCGATCGATGTGGCCTGAACGCCATCGAAACGCTGGGTGAACTCCACCAGCGCCGCGTCGCCACGCTCGCGCACGGCCTTGATGATGTCCAGCACGCGCTGGTTGACCGCGTCATCGGACACACTTTCCCAGCTCAGCAGATGATCCAGATGACGGGCGAAATCCGGATCAGCAGCGTTGAGACGGGCAATTGCAGTGGACACGGTCATGGCGAGGGCCTCGATGATTAGCGAATGCTCAGGCGCCCTAGGCTACCAGTCCATCCGCGCGGGCACCCGAGAAAAGTGGCTATGACGCGGATAGATGGGCGCGGCAGCAACGGCCGCGCGCAATCGGTAGGGAATTAACCGCGGTGTCGCGATTCGACCGCCGCGCGCAGCGTGTCGATAAGGCTCTGGATGCGGGCGTGCTGCATCTTCATGGAAGCCTTGTTGACCACCAGGCGCGAGCTGATCGTGGCGATCATTTCCTGGGGCTCCAGGCCATTGGCCCGCAGGGTGTTGCCGGTATCTACCACGTCGATGATCTTGTCGGCGAGGTTGATCAGCGGTGCCAGCTCCATCGAGCCGTACAGCTTGATGATGTCGACCTGGCGGCCCTGTTCGGCGTAGTAACGCTTGGCGACGTTGACGAACTTGGTGGCCACGCGCAGGCGGCCCTTGGGCTCAGGGGCGCCGACCACGCCAGCGGTCATCAGCTTGCAGCGGGCAATCTGCAGGTCCAGTGGCTCGTACAGGCCCTGGCCGCCGTACTCCATCAGCACGTCCTTGCCGGCCACACCCAGGTCGGCAGCACCATGCTCGACATAGGTCGGCACGTCGGTAGCACGCACGATCAGCAGGCGTACGTCGTCCTGCGTGGTAGGGATGATCAGTTTGCGGCTCTTGTCCGGGTTCTCGGTCGGCACGATGCCGGCCTCGGCCAGCAACGGCAAGGTATCGTCGAGAATACGGCCTTTGGAAAGCGCGATGGTCAACATTGGAACGTCAGTCCTTAAGCGGCTACTGCTGGCCAGGTCATGGACCTGGCCGCTTTCAATTCGAACGGTGCGTCCTTGCACCAGAGGGCGATCAGCCCGGTACGCGGCGGATTTTCGCGCCGAGCATCTGCAGTTTTTCTTCGATGCACTCGTAGCCACGGTCAATGTGGTAGATGCGGTCGATCAGCGTGTCACCTTCGGCCACCAGCGCCGAGAGCACCAGGCTGGCCGACGCGCGCAGGTCGGTGGCCATGACCGGGGCGCCTTTGAGGGCCGGCACACCGGTGACGATCGCGGTGTTGCCTTCGACCTGGATCTGCGCCCCCATGCGGTGCATTTCGTACACGTGCATGAAGCGGTTTTCGAAGATGGTTTCGATGACGGCACCGGTGCCTTCGGCAATGGCGTTCAGCGAGATGAACTGCGCCTGCATGTCGGTCGGGAACGCCGGGTACGGCGCAGTACGCAGGTTCACGGCTTTCGGCCGCTTGCCCTGCATGTCGAGCTCGATCCAGTCTTCACCGGTGGTGATCTCGGCGCCGGCTTCCTTGAGCTTTTCCAGCACGGCCTCAAGGATGGTCGGGTCGGTATCCTTGACCTTGACGCGGCCACCGGTCACGGCAGCGGCAACCAGGTAGGTACCGGTCTCGATCCGGTCCGGCATCACGCGGTAGCTGGCCGACGCCAGGCGCTCGACGCCATCGATGGTGATGGTGTCGGTACCGGCACCTTGCACCTTGCCGCCCATGGCGTTGATGAAGTTGGCCAGGTCGACCACCTCCGGCTCACGCGCAGCGTTCTGCAATACACTGCGGCCTTTGGCCAGCGCTGCGGCCATCATGATGTTTTCGGTACCGGTCACGCTGACGGTGTCGAAGAAGAAATGCGCACCGCGCAGGCCGCCCTCAGGCGCCTTGGCCTTGATGTAGCCAGCTTCGACCTCGATCTTCGCACCCATGGCCTCGAGGCCACGGATGTGCAGATCGACCGGGCGCGAACCGATCGCGCAACCGCCGGGCAGCGCCACCTCGGCCTCGCCGAAGCGGGCGACCATCGGGCCCAGCACCAGGATCGAGGCGCGCATGGTCTTGACCAGTTCGTAAGGCGCGACCAGGGTCTTGATGGTGCGGGGGTCGATTTCCACCGCCAGCTTTTCGTCGATCACTGGCTCGATGCCCATGCGGCCGAACAGCTCGATCATGGTGGTGATGTCGTGCAGGTGTGGCAGGTTACCTACGGTGACCGGGCCATCGGCCAGCAGGGTCGCCGCCAGAATAGGCAGGGCTGCGTTCTTCGCACCCGAAATACGGATCTCGCCGTCAAGACGAGCGCCGCCAGTAATAATCAGTTTGTCCATTGGAATCTCGCCGCCAAGTTGGCTCAGGTGCGCTCAGCCCAGGCTGCGCTGCTGAAAAATTTCATGGTTACCGCATGGATGCTGCCATTGGCGATCCACGGATTCAGATGAGCATAGATAGCCTGCTGGCGTTTGACCGGGCTCAGGCCAGCCAACTCGTCGCTGATCACGTTCAACTGGAAGTTGCAGCCTTCGCCTTCAACTTCTACCCGGGAACCCGGCAATTTCTCTTCAAGGAAGCTTTTAACTTCTACGGCCTGCATGCTCAACCTCAATCGGCGCCCGATGCGCACGGGTCGGCCATCATACAAAAAAGCCCCTCGCCTGCGAAGCCCAACGAGGGCTTCGCTGACCGAGGGGCCGTCATCCGTGCCGGGCCATCAGGTCGCCAGCACTTGATCGAGGTCGTAGACCTCGGCAATTTCCCGCATGTCGTCGGGCATGCCCCGCACCCGGCAGGCCTTGCCTGTGGCCTGGGCATCGCGCATGAACGACAGCAGCAACGACAGGCCGACACTGGTGGAGCGCAGCACGCCCGTGCAATCGAGCACCAATTGCGCATCCCGGCTGGCAGTGATCAGCGCCTTGCCTTGCTTGCGCAGCTGCGGCCCGCTGCGATAGTCCAGCACGCCGGACAGGCTCAGCACGCCCGGCTCAGCCATGCTTACCGCGGCCTCACTCATTTCACCGCCTTTTCTGGCGAGTTGTCGGCGGCCTGCTTGGCCTTGGCCACTTCGCCGGCCCAGCCGTCGATGGTCTTGTCCAGGTTGTTGCCATTGCGCTGCATGGCGTCGGCGAACTGGTCACGGAACAGCTTGCCAATGTTGATGCCGTTGACGATGACGTTACGCACTTTCCACTCGCCACCCAGGTTTTCCAGGGTGTACTGCACCGGGTACACGGCGCCATTGTTGCCGGTAACCTTCATGCCCACCGAAGCGCGCTTGCCATCATCGGCCTTGGCCGGGTCAACGACGATCCCCTGGTTGTTGTACTCCAGCAACGCATTGCCGTAGAACTGGAACAGGCTGCGCTTGAAGTTTTCCTGGAAGCGCTGCATCTGCTCGGGGGTGGCCTTGCGCGAGTACTTGACGGTCATGATGCT
Source organism: Pseudomonas sp. NBRC 111127 (assembly GCF_001320345.1). Taxonomy (NCBI): domain Bacteria; kingdom Pseudomonadati; phylum Pseudomonadota; class Gammaproteobacteria; order Pseudomonadales; family Pseudomonadaceae; genus Pseudomonas; species Pseudomonas sp. NBRC 111127. The sequence continues at coordinate 26,765 of NZ_BCBD01000006.1, forward strand.
GCGGGAAATACCGTCGGCATCGACCACCGGCGCGAGAATCCGGTCAAGGGTGTCGTAGAACGCTTGTGGGTTGGCCTTGTACTGCTCTTTGTTGGCCTTGAGTTCACCCAGCAGCTCGGTGGTGGTGCTTTGAACCACGTCATGCGGGGACTGCGCGGCCAAGGTCATCAGGGGGAAAGCCGCCAGCAATACCAGCAGGCCACGTCGCAAGATCGAAATCATGGAAACTCCTCAATTAGCCGGTTGCGCTTCTTTCGGTTCCTTGCCAACGGAGTTGAGCAGGAACTTGCCTATCAGGTCTTCCAGCACCAGGGCAGACTGGGTGTCGTGAATGGTCGAGCCATCCTTGAGCACGTCTTCCTCACCGCCCACGCTGATACCGATGTACTTCTCGCCGAGCAGACCGGCGGTCAGGATCGAGGCAGTGGAGTCGGTCGGCAGGTTGTCCACCGACTTGTCCAGCTGCAGGGTCACCCGACCGGTATAGGAATCACGGTCCAGATCGATGGCGGTGACCTTGCCGATGGTCACGCCCGCCATGGTCACCTTGGCTCTGACCGTCAAACCGGCGATATTGTCGAAATAGGCATAAACTTTATAGGTATCGCTGCTCGGGCTGGCCGACAGCCCGCTGACACGCAGGGCCAGCAGCAGCAGCGCCAGGATCCCGGCCAGCAGGAACAGGCCGACACCGATTTCCAGGGTGCGGTTTTGCATCAGAAATCTCCAAACATCAAGGCGGTCAGAATAAAGTCCAGACCCAGCACTGCCAACGAGGCATAGACCACGGTCTTGGTGGTTGCACGGCTGATCCCTTCTGAAGTGGGCTCACAGTCGTACCCCTGGAATACGGCGATCCAGGTCGCGACGAATGCGAACACCAGGCTCTTGATCAACCCGTTGAGCACGTCGTCGGTGAACGAAACACTGTTCTGCATGTTGGCCCAGAACGAGCCCTCGTATACGCCCAGCCAGTCCACGGCGACCCACGAGCCCCCCCAGATACCGACCACACTGAAGATCAGCGCCAGCAGCGGCAACGAGATGAAACCGGCCCACAAGCGTGGCGCCACGATGTACTTGAGCGGGTCGACGCCGATCATCTCCAGGCTGGACAACTGCTCGGTGGACTTCATGTTGCCGATTTCGGCAGTCAGTGCAGAACCGGCACGGCCCGCGAACAGCAACGCCGTGACCACCGGCCCAAGCTCGCGCAACAGGGTCAGGGCCACCATCTGGCCCACGGCCTGCTCGGAGCCGTACTTGGTGAGGATGCTGTAGCCCTGCAGCGCCAGCACCATACCGATGAACACCCCGGACACGACGACGATCGCCAGCGACAGCACGCCCACCGAGTACAGCTGCCTGATCAGCAGCTGGAAGCCACCGCCAATGCCGCCGCGCCCAACCAGGGCATGGAACAGGAACAGGCAGGAACGCCCGAGTACCGCCACCACGTCGATGGCCGAGCGGCCCAGCAGCCGGACACGTTCGAGTAAGGATTTTCTGCGCATCAACGCGCCCCCAGCAGGTCGGCGCTGTAGTCAGGCGCAGGGAAATGGAACGGCACCGGGCCATCCGGGTCGCCTTTCATGAACTGGCGGATCCGCGGGTTGTCCGAGCCCATCAGCTCGTCGGGGGTACCCTGCCCCAGCACCTGGCCGTCGCCCACCACATAGATGTAGTCGGCGATGCTGGCGGTTTCTGCGAGGTCATGGGACACCACGATGCTGGTAATGCCCAAGGCATCGTTGAGCAGGCGGATCAAGCGCACCAGCACCCCCATGGCAATCGGGTCCTGCCCGACGAACGGCTCGTCGTACATGAGGATCTGCGGGTCCAGGGCGATTGCCCGGGCCAGCGCCACACGGCGCTTCATGCCACCGGACAGCTCATCGGGCATCAGGTCGATGGCCCCACGAAGCCCTACGGCCTGCAGTTTCATCAAGACAATGTCACGAATCATGTCGTCGGCAAGCTGGGTATGCACGCGCAGCGGAAATGCGACGTTCTCGAACACATCGAGGTCGGTGAACAGCGCGCCGCTCTGAAACAGCACGCCCATCTGCTTGCGGGCGTCGAACAGGTCGCTGCGCGACAGCGTTGGCAGGTTCTGCCCGGCGACCCATACCTCACCACTGGCGGGGCGCAGCTGCGCGCCCATCAGGCGAAGCAACGTGGTCTTGCCGCAACCCGATGGCCCCATGATGCCGGTGACCTTGCCGCGCGGGATGCGAATATCGACGTTGCTGAAAATGCTACGCGAACCGCGCTTGAAGGTAACACCCTTCAATTCCACCGCGTAGGCGCTATCCACACTCATCTAGACTCCTTGCTGATGCAGCCTCGTCCTTATGGACGCCAGCCTCCCTGCAGAAGGCACACGCGCCCTTGGCAGGCCGAATAGCGGCGAACTATAGCACCGCTGCCCGCGCGCCCCCAAGGTCATGCATGCCCCGTTCAGCTACGAGACAGGCTGGCGCGCCCGGGACCAGGCAGATGGAAAAGGTGAGGGTTTCGTCGATTGCGGCTATAATCGCCGACTTTTCATCAGGCAGTGCTTTATCGACATGAGCCAATCCAGCGAGCTGATTCAATCCGCACAGCGCACCGTGCGCCTGGAACTCGAGGCCGTAGAGGGCCTGCTGGCGCGCATCGACGAGCATTTCGTCAAAGCCTGCGAACTGATCCTGGCCAGCCAGGGCCGCGTCGTGGTGCTTGGCATGGGCAAGTCCGGGCATATCGGCAACAAAATTGCCGCGACCCTCGCCAGCACCGGCACCCCCGCGTTTTTCGTGCACCCGGCCGAAGCCAGCCATGGCGACATGGGCATGATCACCGGCAACGATATCATCCTGGCGCTGTCCAACTCAGGCAGTACGGCCGAGATTGTCACGTTGCTGCCGCTGGTCAAGCGCCTGGGCATCACCCTCATCAGCCTTACCGGCAACCCAGATTCCACCCTGGCCCAGGCAGCAGAGGTGAACCTGGATGCCCGGGTCGCACAGGAGGCTTGCCCGCTGAACCTTGCCCCTACCTCCTCGACCACTGCGGCACTGGTGTTGGGTGACGCGCTGGCCATTGCCCTGCTCGAAGCGCGCGGGTTCACGGCCGAGGACTTCGCCTTTTCGCACCCTGGCGGCGCCTTGGGGCGGCGGCTGCTGCTGAAGGTCGAGCATGTGATGCACAGCGGTGACCAGCTGCCCAAGGTGCTGCGTGGCACGTTGCTCAAGGATGCCCTGCTGGAAATGTCGCGCAAAGGGCTGGGCATGACCGCTGTGCTCGAGCCAGACGGCAAGCTGGCCGGTATCTTCACCGATGGCGACCTGCGCCGCAGCCTGGACCGCAATATCGACGTGCATACCACGTTGATCGACCACGTCATGACCGTGCATGGCAAAACTGCACGGGCCGAAATGCTCGCCGCCGAGGCCCTTAAAATCATGGAAGACAACAAAATCAACGCACTGGTGGTCGTCGACCAGGACGACCGGCCGACAGGTGCCCTGAACATGCACGACCTGTTGCGTGCAGGAGTTATGTGATGAGCCAGAATCTCATGCAACGTGGCCAGGCCATCAAGCTGGCCGTGTTCGATGTCGACGGCGTACTGACCGATGGGCGACTGTACTTTCTCGAAGACGGCAGCGAATTCAAGACCTTCAATACCCTCGACGGCCAGGGCATCAAGATGCTCATGGCGTCGGGCGTGACCACGGCCATCATCAGCGGGCGCAAGACCCCGGTGGTCGAGCGGCGGGCTGCGAACCTGGGTATCGCGCACCTGTTTCAGGGCCGCGAAGACAAATTGGTGGTTCTTGACGGGCTGCTTGCCGAACTCGGCCTAAGCTATGAACAGGTCGCCTACCTGGGCGACGACCTGCCCGACCTGCCGGTGATTCGCCGCGTCGGTCTGGGTATGGCAGTGGCCAACGCCGCGCCCTTCGTTCGCCAGCATGCCCACGGCGTGACCCAGGCGCGCGGCGGCGAAGGCGCTGCCCGCGAGTTCTGCGAACTGATCATGCAGGCCCAGGGCACCCTGGACGCTGCCAACGCCAATTACTTGTAAGGCCGCCCATGTTCAGCAAGAAGGTCCGCAATATTGCGCTGCTGGCGGTGATTGCTGCCGTGCTCGCTGCCATTGGCTACTGGAATGTCAGCCCTGAAAGCTTCCTCGACCAGCCTGTGGCCCAGGTCGACGAGAGCGCCATCGACTACTATGCGATCAACGCCCATAGTGTGCAGTTCTTGCCGGACGGCAAATTGCAGTACGAAATGACCGCCGACAAGGTCGAGCACGTCAAGGCGACCGAAGTTACCCTGGTGACCACGCCCGACCTGCGCCTTTACCGCGGCACCGAATACCCGTGGCATGTTCAGAGCGAGCGCGGCGAGGTCAGCCCGGACGGCAACGAGGTCGAACTGATCAACAAGGTCCGCGTTGCCCGCACCGACGAAAAGCAACGCGACACCATCATCACCAGCTCACGCATGACCGTATTCCCGCAGAAGCAATATGCGCAGACCGAGCAAGCCGTTAGAATCGACGGCGCCGGTGGCACAACCACGGGCAAGGGCATGAAAGCGTATTTGAAAGAAGGCAAGATGGACTTGCTCTCTAACGTAAGAGGACAGTATGAGGCTCGTTAAAACCCTCCCCCTTTTGCTCAGCCTGAGCGCAGCACTGGGAAGCGCGAGCGCCTTCGCCCTGCCGAATGACCGTGACCAGCCAATCCGTATCCAGGCCGACAACGCGCATCTGGACGACAAGCAGGGTGTCGCGACGTACACCGGTGACGTGATCATCACTCAAGGCTCGATGATGATCAAAGGCAATACCGTGACCATGACCCGCGCCGCCAACGGCGACATCGACGTGGTCACTTCGGTTGGCAACCTGGCCTACTTCGAGCAGCAGCAGAGCGCCGCCAAGCCCGACAAGATGAAGGGCTGGGCAGTGACCATCCAGTACCAGGCGCAAAAAGACACCGTGATCCTCACCGACCGCGCCAAGGTCGAGAACGAAGGCAACACCACCGAGGGCGAGAAGATCGTCTACAACACCAAGTCGCAGGTGGCTACCGCCGGCCGTGGCGGTAACGTGACCCAGCCACGTCAGCGCATCGACATGGTGATCCAGCCCAAGAAGAAGGCCGAGTAGATGGCAACCCTAAAAGCCCAGCACCTGGCCAAAAGCTACAAGGGGCGCCAGGTCGTACGTGATGTCAGCCTGTCGATCGACAGCGGCCAGATCGTCGGATTGCTCGGCCCGAACGGTGCCGGCAAGACCACCTGCTTCTACATGATCGTCGGCCTGGTCCAGGCCGAGCAGGGTCGTGTCCTGATCGACAACCTCGATGTCAGCCACCAGCCCATGCACGGCCGCGCGCGCGCCGGCATCGGCTACCTGCCGCAGGAAGCCTCGATCTTCCGCAAGCTTTCGGTGGCCGACAACATCATGGCCATCCTCGAGACCCGCAAGGACCTCGACCGCGATGGCCGGCGCAAGGAGCTGGAAAGCCTGCTGCAGGAGTTCCACATAAGCCACATCCGCGACAACCTCGGCATGAGCCTGTCCGGTGGCGAACGCCGCCGTGTCGAGATCGCCCGCGCCCTGGCGACCGCGCCCAAGTTCATCCTGCTGGACGAACCCTTCGCCGGCGTGGACCCGATCTCGGTCGGTGACATCAAGCAGATCATCCACCACCTCAAGGCCAAGGGTATCGGTGTGCTGATCACGGACCACAACGTGCGCGAAACGCTGGATATCTGCGAGACCGCCTACATCGTCAACGATGGCCGGCTGATCGCCGAAGGCGACGCCGAAACCATCCTGGCCAACGAACTGGTCAAAGAGGTTTACCTGGGCCACGAGTTCCGGCTCTGACCCACCCCTGCCTGGGGTACTGGCAACCTGCCCTGAAGCCGGGGTTAAAATTGTTACGTACTCTAGGCAAACGCTACAATTTAAGGCATAAAACTTGCTTGATCTGGCGCCCCGGCGCCCTCGTGTAGTGGATGGCGCATGCGCGCCGGCGAACAAGGTATTAAGCCCCAGCCATGAAACCATCGCTCGTCCTAAAAATGGGCCAGCAACTGACGATGACACCGCAGTTGCAACAGGCCATCCGCCTGCTCCAGCTTTCCACCCTGGACCTCCAACAGGAAATCCAGGAGGCGCTGGAGTCGAACCCGATGCTCGAACGCCAGGAAGACGGCGACGACTTCGACAACAGCGATCCGATGGCCGACAACGCCGAGAACAAGCCGGCCGCCGACGTTCAGGACAACAGCTTCCAGGAAAGCACGGTCAGTGCCGACAACCTCGAAGACGGTGAATGGAGCGAGCGCATCCCCAACGAGCTGCCGGTCGACACCGCCTGGGAAGACATCTACCAGACCAGCGCCAGCAGCCTGCCGAGCAACGATGACGACGAGTGGGACTTCACCACGCGGACATCGGCCGGCGAAAGCCTGCAAAGCCACCTGCTGTGGCAACTGAACCTGGCGCCGATGTCGGATACCGACCGCCTGATCGCCGTGACCCTGATCGACAGCATCAACGGCCAAGGCTACCTGGAAGACACCCTCGAAGAAATCTGCGCTGGCTTCGACCCGGAGCTGGATATCGAGCTGGACGAAGTCGAAGCGGTGCTGCACCGCATTCAGCAGTTCGAACCGGCAGGCGTCGCGGCACGCACCCTTGGCGAGTGCCTGTTGCTGCAACTGCGCCAACTGCCTGCCAGCACGCCGTGGCTGAACGAGGCGAAACGGCTGGTCAGCGATTTCATCGACTTGCTCGGCAGCCGCGACTACAGCCAGCTCATGCGGCGCATGAAAATCAAGGAAGACGAACTGCGCCAGGTGATCGAACTGGTGCAAAGCCTCAACCCGCGCCCGGGTTCGCAGATCGAGTCCAGCGAGCCCGAGTACGTGGTCCCGGACGTGATCGTGCGCAAGGACAGCGACCGCTGGCTGGTGGAACTGAACCAGGAAGCCATCCCGCGCCTGCGCGTGAACGCTCAATACGCCGGCTTCGTGCGCCGCGCCGACACCAGTGCCGACAACACCTTCATGCGCAACCAGCTGCAGGAGGCGCGCTGGTTCATCAAGAGCCTGCAAAGCCGCAACGAGACCCTGATGAAAGTCGCCACGCAGATCGTCGAGCATCAGCGCGGCTTCCTCGATCATGGCGACGAAGCGATGAAACCGCTGGTGCTGCATGACATTGCCGAAGCGGTGGGCATGCACGAGTCGACCATTTCCCGGGTGACCACGCAGAAATACATGCACACGCCCCGCGGCATCTACGAACTGAAATACTTTTTCTCCAGCCACGTCAGCACCTCCGAAGGCGGAGAATGCTCGTCTACAGCGATCCGCGCGATCATCAAGAAACTGGTTGCAGCGGAAAATCAGAAAAAGCCATTGAGTGACAGCAAGATCGCTGGTTTACTGGAGGCACAAGGCATCCAGGTGGCCCGTCGCACCGTCGCCAAGTACCGCGAGTCTCTCGGCATCGCACCGTCGAGTGAGCGCAAGCGACTGATGTAGCCCCTGAGATCTGCCATAGCGTTTGCGGGGCAGGTGCAAGACCTGCCTCTTTATGCACGGGCAACACAGGAGAAGCTGTATGCAAGTCAATATCAGTGGACAGCATGTAGAAGTCACCCAGCCACTGCGCGATTACGTGCTTGAAAAGCTCGCCCGCGTGGAAAGTCACTTCGACAAGATCACCAACGTGCAGGTCATCATGAAGGTCGAGAAGCTGCAGCAGAAGGTCGAGGCGACCCTGCAGATTCCCGGCGGCGAAGTGGTAGCAAACGCCGAACACGAAGATATGTATGCAGCGATCGATGCCTTGGCCGACAAGCTCGACCGCCAACTGAAAAAACACAAGGAAAAACAGCAAAGCCTGCTGCAAGGTGCAGCTGCCCGCTGATCCCCCTCATCCATGATCCGACTTGAAACCATCCTGACCCCCGGCCGTTCCCTCGTGAACGTGCCGGGCGGCAGTAAGAAGCGCGCCCTGGAAAAGGTCGCCACCATCATCGCCGAACAAGTGCCGGAACTGGAGATGCAAGTCGTCTTCGAAAAGCTGGTCGCCCGGGAAAAACTCGGTTCAACCGGTTTCGGCAATGGCATCGCCATTCCGCACTGCCGGCTTGAAGGCTGCTCCGCGCCAGTTAGCGCCCTGCTGCACCTGGAAGCACCCATCGATTACGATGCCATCGATGGCGCGCCGGTAGACTTGCTGTTCGTCCTGCTGGTCCCTGAAGCCGCCACCGATGCCCACCTGGAACTGCTGCGCCAGATCGCCAGCATGCTCGACCGCAAGGACGTGCGTGATCGCTTGCGTTCGGCCACCAGCAACGAGGCCTTGTACCAGGTTGTCCTGGACGTACAGAACGAGCACTGAACATGCGCCTGATCATCGTCAGCGGCCGGTCTGGCTCCGGCAAGAGCACCGCCCTCGATGTCCTGGAAGACAACGGTTTCTATTGCATTGACAACCTGCCCGCCGGGCTGCTGCCGCAGCTCGCGGAAAATGCACTGATCAACACCGAACTGCTGCAGCCGAAAGTGGCAGTGTCGATCGACGCCCGCAACCTGCCCAGCCACCTGTCGCGCTTCCCCGAGCTGCTAGCCGACGCCCGTGCCCGCCACATCCAGTGCGATGTGCTGTACCTGGATGCCGATGAAGATACCCTGCTCAAGCGGTTTTCAGAAACCCGCCGCCGCCACCCGCTGACCAACGCCGACCGCTCGCTGGCAGAGGCCATCCGCGTGGAGAGCGAACTGCTGGGGCCGATTGCCGACCTGGCCGACCTGAAGATCGACACCACCAGCCTGAACCTCTACCAGTTGCGTGACACGATCAAGTTGCGCCTGCTCAACAAGCCCGAGCCTGGTACCGCATTCCTGGTCGAGTCATTCGGCTTCAAACGCGGCATGCCGGTCGATGCCGATCTGGTGTTCGACGTACGCTGCCTGCCCAACCCCTACTGGAAGCCCGAATTGCGTGAGCACTCCGGCCTGGAACAGCCGGTGATCGACTACCTGGCCGCGCAGCCAGACGTCGAGGACATGTTCAACGATATTTCCAGCTACCTGCTCAAGTGGCTACCCCGCTTCGCAGCCAGTAACCGTGCCTACGTGACCATTGCCATTGGCTGCACCGGCGGCCACCATCGTTCGGTGTACATCACCGAACGCCTCGGCCAGTTGCTGCAACAGTCCCTGAAAAACGTCCAGGTCCGCCACCGCGACCTCTAGCCCAAGGATCCGCCCCACGATGCCCGCCCGCGAAATCACCATCATCAACAAGCTGGGCCTGCATGCCCGGGCGGCAGCGAAGTTCGTCGGCGTGGCCGGCCGCTTTCCCTGCCAGGTGCGGGTCGGCCGCGCGCCGGACAAACTGGTAGACGGCAAAAGCATCATGGCCGTGATGATGCTGGCGGCTGGCAAGGGTACCCAGGTGCACCTGCATACCGAGGGTGAGCAGGACAACGATGCCATGGACGCGCTGGTCGAGTTGATCAACAACTACTTCGACGAAGGCGAGTAAGCCTCCAAGCCCTGCACCGCGCCCACAGTGTGCACCCCTTCAACCTGACCAAAGATCAGGACAGCGCGGTATCCATCACCATCATCAGGCAGAAGCCGATGCACAGCCCCAGGCTGGCCAGGCGGTGATGGCCGTTGCTGCGCGATTCGGGGATGACTTCCTGGGTTACCACCAGCAGCATTGCGCCGGCTGCGCAGGCGAGCCCCAGGGGCAGCAGCAATTCGGCGACATTCACCAGCCAGGCACAGATCACCGCAGCCACAGGCTCGACCAACCCCGAAGCCGCGCCGATCAAGAACGCCTTGAAGCGCGGCATGCCCGCCCCTGCCAACACCAGGGCAATCACCAGCCCTTCGGGCACATCCTGCAACGCGATGCCCATGGCTAGGCTGTCTGCGTCGGCCATGCCACCCCCGGCTGACACACCAATCGCCATGCCTTCGGGAATGTTGTGGGCAATGATGGCAATGACGAAAAGCCAGATCCGCGCGGCGATCACCGGCTGCTGCGCACTGCCAACCAGCGCTTGCGGCGAGGCGTTGGAGACCTTGAGGTCGATAAGGAACAGGCACAACGCGCCGAACATCAAGCCGAAGCTGATCAAGCCACCCGCACCCCATGGGCTGAAGCCGATGGCCTGGGCCGCATCCAGCCCGGGCATGATCAATGAAAATGCCGTAGCCGCCAGCATGACCCCGGCGCCGAAGCCCAGCATGGTGTCGGCCAACGCCACCGGCATGTTACGGATGACCAGCACCGGTACTGCGCCCAGCGCCGTGCCCAGCGCACACAAAGCGCCGCCCTCCAGGGCTCGCAGCATGCGCGGCGCCAAGTCCAGCCAGGCAAGACCGCGCGCCGCCAGCAGCGCGGTACCCGCCAGCAACAGCAAGGCACCCAGCGCCTGGCGAAACAGGCGCACACTGCTGACCGACATGACCTCTGAGCGCATACCGGTCCGACTCACTTCAGGGCTTCGAGATAGCGGTGTTGCACTTGCGCCCAGTCGATGACGTTGTAGAAGGCACCAATGTATTCCGGGCGGCGGTTCTGGTATTTCAGGTAATACGCATGCTCCCACACGTCCAACCCGAGAATTGGCGTGTTGCCATGCATCAGTGGGCTGTCCTGGTTGCCGCTGCTTTCCACGACCAGGGTTTTCTGCGGCGTTACGCTGAGCCAGGCCCAGCCGCTGCCGAAGCGGGTCAGGGCGGCCTTGGTGAAGGCTTCCTTGAACGCGTCGAAACCGCCCAGTTGCGTGGTGATGGCTTGTGCCAGCTCGCCCGTGGGCTCACCGCCGCCCTGCGGCGACATCACGGTCCAGAACAGGCTGTGGTTGGCGTGACCGCCACCGTGGTTGGTCACGGCGCCACGTAGGTGCTCCGGCAAGTCCCCGACCGCAGCGACCAGTTTTTCGACTGGCCACTCAGCCCACTCGGTGCCTTCGACGGCGGCGTTGAGGCCATTGACATAAGTCTGGTGGTGCCTGGTGTGGTGGATCTCCATGGTCTGCGCGTCGATGTGCGGCTCCAGCGCGTCGTAGGCGTAAGGCAAAGCAGGCAAGGTATGGGGCATGTCAGTGAATTCCGTAGGCTTGAGTACTGGGTACCACGCCGGCCGGGGCAGCGAGTTCGCTGGCCCCGATGTTGTGGCGGTTGAGCAGGCGTTCGGTACGCGGGTACTGGCCGTACTCCGCAATGAAACCGAGCAGTTCGGTGTAGGTACGCCCACTGTGGCGCAGGGCTGCGTCCCGCAGCGCCTGTGGCAAGCGGGCTTGCTGGCTGGCCTGTAGCAGCCACTGGTGCGCGGCACAGAGGTAATCGGCACTTTCATGCGGCTGGTTCAGGCGCAGGTGCAGGTCGGCCAGGTTATGGTGAGCGACGACCAGGGCAGCCACCGCTTCGTCGACGTCATGCCAGCGCTCGAACAGCACCTGGGCCAGGGCCAGGGCTTGCAGGTAATGTTCCCGGGCATCGACCAGCTCGCCTTGTTCGAACAGGCGGTTGGCCAGTTCCATGGTGCGTTTCCAGTGCTGCATGTCTGTTTCCTCGGCGGTAAGGCAGTGTCAGATGCCGCCAGCGGTGAGTTTTTCCGGGTCCAGCAGCGTTTCCAGCTGGTCCCGCGACAGGTCGGTATGCTCCAGGGCGACATCAATGATCGGGCGACCTTGCTGGTAGGCGGTCTTGGCAATTTCAGCGGCCTTCAGGTAGCCGATGATCGGGTTCAGTGCAGTGACCAGGATCGGGTTGCGCGCCAGCGCCTCCTTCAGCTTGGCCTCGTTGACCTTGAAGCTGGCAATGGCTTTGTCGGCCAGCAGGCGGCTGACGTTGGCCATCAACTCGATGCTCTCCAGCAGGTTGCGTGCGATCAGCGGCAACATCACGTTCAGTTCGAAGTTGCCCGACTGCCCAGCCACGGCGATAGTGGCGTCGTTGCCGATGACCTGCGCGGCGACCATGGCCGTAGCCTCCGGGATGACCGGGTTGACCTTGCCTGGCATGATCGAAGAGCCCGGCTGCAGACCCTGCAGTTCGATTTCCCCAAGGCCGGCCAGAGGGCCCGAGTTCATCCAGCGCAGGTCGTTGGCAATCTTCATCAATGCCACCGCTGTGGTCTTGAGCTGGCCGGACAGGGCTACCGCGGTATCCTGCGAACCGATCAGGGCAAACAGGTTGTGCCCCGGCGTGAACTGGACCTGGGTCAGGCCGCTGAGCTGGCGCGCGAAAGCGGCAGCGAATTGCGGGTGGGCATTGATGCCGGTGCCCACTGCGGTGCCGCCCTGGGCCAGCGCCTGCAGGCTTGGCAGGGTGGCTTCAATGTGCGCCTTGGCACCTTCGATCTGCGCTGCCCAACCGTCCAGCACCTGGCTCAGGCGCACGGGCATTGCATCCATCAGGTGGGTACGGCCGGTTTTCACGTACTGATGCACCTGCCTGGACTTGGCCTCGATCACCTGCACCAGGTGCGCCAGGGCAGGCAACAGCTGCTCATGCACGGCGAGGGCAGCGCTGACGTGAATGGTGGTGGGAATGATGTCATTGCTGCTCTGGCCGCAATTGACGTGGTCGTTGGCATTGACCGGCTCGCTGAGCACACGGCTGGCCAGGGTGGCGATCACCTCGTTCGCGTTCATGTTCGAGCTGGTGCCCGAGCCTGTCTGAAACACGTCGACCGGGAAGTGCTGGATGTAGTCCTGCGCCAGCAGCTGTTCCACCGCCTTGACGATGGCCTGCCCCTGGCCGGCGGACAGCTGCTCCAGCTCTACGTTGGCCTTGGCCGCAGCCGCTTTGGCCAGCAGCAAGGCACGAATGAACTGGGCCGGCATGCGCTGGCCGCTGATCGGGAAATTGTCGACCGCGCGCTGGGTCTGGGCGCCATACAGGGCTTGGGCCGGCACCTGCAATTCACCCATGCTGTCGCGCTCGATACGGGTATCACTCATCATCAAATCCTTGCATCAGTTCATCGGGAGAAATCGACGGCAGCAGGCTGCAGTTGGCCAACTGAATGGCGTAGGCCTGCCAACGCTGGTTCTGGGCCTGGCGGTCGAGGTTGCGCAGGTCCAGCAACGGCCGCCAGGCCTGGTCCAGGCACAGGCAGCGCCAGTGCCAGGGCAACATGCGGTCGCAGGCGGTGTCGAGCAGCAGGCGGAAGGAGGTCAACGCCACCGTCCATGGCGAGGTTTCGGTACAGCACACCAGGTAACGGCCTTCGGCCAGGTAGTGCTCGATCAGGCGCGGCTCGTCAGGTTCGAGCGCGCAGCGGATCCGGCGGCTGAGCCAGCGCCAGTTTTCCAGGTAGGGCAGTTCGCGGAGGACGGAATTCATGAACATCATCGCCGAGTTACTGGATAATGATATTCATTATTAATTGATAAATAGAATCACTTCAAGGGGAGCTGATGAAAGAAAAAACCCGGCGCGAGGGCCGGGTCTTGTATTCCACTGGAAATTCTTTATTGCCTGTACCGGCCTCTTCGCGGGCTTGCCCGCTCCTACAGGGGGTTGCATAGGCTTCACACTGTGGGAGCGGGCGAGCCCGCGAATGGGCCGTACAGGCAATGAATCAGCTACCTGCCACAGTCATCCGCTCGATCAGCACCGACCCAGTGTGGATATTGCTGCGTGTTTCAAGATCGCTGCCAATCGCGACAATCTGCTGGAACATATCCTTCATGTTGCCGGCAATCGTCACTTCCTGCACCGCATGCTGGATTTCACCATTCTCGACCCAGAAACCCGCTGCCCCTCGGGAGTAATCACCCGTCACCATGTTCAGGCCCTGGCCCATCAGCTCGGTCACCAAAAGCCCACGCCCCATACGCCGGATCAGGGCAGCCTGGTCCTCGACGCCGTGGCTGACGAACAGGTTGTGTACACCCCCCGCGTTGGCCGTGCTGGGCAAGCCCAGCTTGCGCCCCGAATAGGTACCCAGCAGATACGACACCAGCTCGCCTTTGTCGACGAACGGTTTGGCGTAGGTCGCCAGGCCGTCGGCGTCGAACGCTGCACTGGCCAGCGCGCGCGGAATGTGCGGGCGCTCGTCGAGGGTCAGCCAGGACGGGAACAGGCGCTGGCCGATGCTGCCTTCGAGGAACGACGACTTGCGGTACAGATTGCCGCCGGAAATCGCCGACAGAAAGCTGCCGAACAAACCGCCTGCCAGTTCTGCGGAAAACAGCACCGGCACTTCGCAGGTTGGCACCGGGCGCGCGCCGAGGCGGCTAGCGGCCCGCTGCGCGGCACGCACACCAATGCTGCGCGGGTCGGCCAACAGGTTGCCCTGGCGGTTGACGTCATACCAGTAATCGCGCTGCATCTGCCCGTCGCCTTCAGCGATCATCACGCAGCTGAGGCTGTGCCGGGTCGAGGCGTAAGCACCGATGAACCCGTGGCTGTTGCCATACACGCGGCAGCCCTGGTGGGTGTTGAGGGTGGTGCCATCGGCATTGAGGATGCGCGGGTCGGCATCGAACGCCGCCGCTTCGCACGCCAAGGCCATCTCGATGGCTTTCTCGGGCTCGAGAGCCCAGTCGTGATACAGGTCCAGGTCCGGAATTTCCCGGGCCATCAACGCCGCGTCCGCCAGGCCCGAACAGTCGTCCTCGGAGGTGTGCCTGGCAATGGCCAGCGCTGCCGCGACGGTTTCCCGGATCGCCTCCGGGCCACTGGCCGAGGTACTGGCCGAGCCTTTGCGCTGGCCAACATAGAGGGTGATGCCAAAGCCCTGGTCGCGGTTGAATTCAACCGTTTCGACCTCGCGCTGACGTACCGTGGTGGACAGGCCCTGCTCCAGCGACACGGCCACTTCGCAGGCACTGGCCCCTTGGCGGCGCGCTTCGGCGATGATCGCCTCGACCTGCTCTTGCAATGCTGGCAGGTCTTTCGGACCTACGCTCTGGACTGCACTCATGGTTCTCTCCACTCAAATTCTGCGTTCGGCGAGGGTCATTCTACGACCGGGCCGGACAAGCGGCCCCCGACTGGTTATCATGGCGGCGATTTCTAGCGGACTGCCACCATGGTTGATTCAAACGACGACGCCTTCGACGGCGAAAAAAGCAAAACCCAGATCAAGCGCGAGCTGCATGCGCTGGTCGAACTCGGCGAGCGCCTGACTACGCTCAAGGCCGATACCCTGGCCCGCCTGCCGTTGACCGACGAGCTGCGCAAGGCCCTTGCCGAGGCCAGCAAGCACACTGCTCATGGTGCGCGTAAACGCCACATGTCGTTCGTCGGCAAGCTGATGCGCGTGCAGGACCTGGATGCCATCCATGCCCTGCTCGAGCAGATGGACAGCTCGACTCGCCAGTACAACGAACGCTTCCACGGCCTGGAGCGCTGGCGCGACCGGTTGGTCGACGGTAACGACGAAGACCTTGAACGCTTCGTCAACGAATACCCCGACACCGATCGCCAGCAACTGCGTTCGCTGGTGCGCCATGCCCAGCACGAGAAGGCGCGGAACAAACCGCCGGCCGCCGCGCGCAAGGTGTTCAAGTACATCCGCGACCTCGACGAGTTGCAGCGCGGGTTGCGCTGACAGGCTGGGACCCTGTGGGAGCGGGCGTGCCCGCGAAGCAGGCGACGCGGTGCCCGGCACCGGCTTCGCCGGTGCTGGCGGACAAGCCCGCTCCCACAACGGCCCCAAAGGCCATCACGCGCCGGTACCGCCCACGGTGATCGCATCCAGCTTCAGGGTCGGCTGCCCAACCCCGACCGGCACCGATTGCCCGTCCTTGCCGCACGTCCCTACCCCGCTGTCCAGCGCCAGGTCGTTGCCGACCATCGACACCCGGCTCATCGCCTCCGGACCATTGCCAATCAAGGTCGCGCCCTTCACCGGTGCGGTAATCTTGCCGTCTTCGATCAGGTAGGCCTCGCTGGTCGAAAACACGAACTTGCCGCTGGTGATGTCCACCTGGCCACCCCCGAGGTTGGCGCAGTAGATGCCCTTCTTCACCGAGGCGATAATTTCCTGCGGGTCGCTTTCGCCGGCACGCATGTAGGTGTTGGTCATGCGTGGCATCGGCAGGTGAGCGTAGGATTCGCGGCGACCATTGCCGGTCACTGCCATGCCCATCAGCCGCGCGTTCAGCTTGTCCTGCATGTAGCCCTTGAGCACACCGTTCTCGATCAGGGTGGTGCACTCGGTCGGCGTACCTTCGTCATCCACGCTCAGCGAACCGCGGCGGCCTTCCAGGGTGCCGTCATCGACGATGGTGCACAGGCTCGACGCCACTTTCTCGCCAACCCGGCCACTGAAGGCCGAGCTGCCCTTGCGGTTGAAGTCACCTTCCAGGCCATGGCCGACCGCCTCGTGCAGCAGCACGCCCGACCATCCCGAGCCCAGCACCACTGGCAAGGTACCGGCCGGCGCGGGGATAGCTTCGAGGTTCACCAGCGCCTGGCGCAGCGCCTCACGGGCATAGCCCATGACCCGCTCTTCGGTGAAGAAACGGTAGTCGGTACGCCCGCCACCCCCCTGCCCGCCGCGCTCGCGACGGCCGTTCTGCTCAACGATGACGCTCACATTGAAACGCACCAGCGGCCGCACATCTGCAGCCAGGCTGCCGTCCGCTGCAGCGATGAGGATGCGCTCCCAGACCCCGGCCATGCTCACGCTGACCTGCTGGATACGCGGGTCAAGCGCGCGGGTCGCGGCATCGACACGCTTCAGCAACTCGACCTTTTCGGCACGGCTGAGTACATCGAGCGGGTTGTCCGCCGCATACAGCGCGGTCACTGACGGGCTGCGGAAGGCCTGCACGGTGCCGTTCTGCCCGGCGCGGGAAATCGAACGGGCGGCGCGCGCGGCCGACGTCAGCGCTTCAAGGTTGATGGCATTGCTGTAGGCGAAGCCGGTCTTTTCACCGGACAGGGCACGCACGCCCACGCCTTGGTCCAGGTTGAAGCTGCCCTCTTTGACGATGCCGTCTTCCAGCGGCCAGGTTTCTGAAATCTGGCCCTGGAAATACAGGTCGGCAGCGTCGATGCCGGGGCCGGCCAATTCACCGAGCACGCTTTGCAGGCTGTCCAGGGTCAAGCCGCCTGGGGCCAGGAGCTGCTCACTGACGGTGGATAACATCTGGCTCATAGTCACTCCAAGGTGGGCGCAGGCCGCAATGCGTCCTGCGAAAAAAAGCGCCGGTGGGCTACCACCGGCATGCGCGCCCGGATGGACGCCTGTTCTTCAATGTCGCGCTCGGCAAGCAATACCGCTTCGCCTTGCGCCTGTTGTGCCACGATCCGCCCCCAAGGGTCGACGATCGCCGCATGGCCATGGGTTTCCCGTGGGCCTGGGTGGGTGCCGCCCTGCGCTGCCGCCAACAGGTAGCACTGGGTCTCGATGGCCCGGGCGCGCACCAGCACGTCCCAGTGAGCTGCGCCGGTTACCGCAGTGAAGGCCGCCGGTGCGCTGATCAGTTCAGCGCCAGCGGCACGCAGCGCGCTGTACAACTCTGGGAAGCGCAAGTCGTAACATACGCTCAACCCCAGCCGCCCGACCGGCGTGTCCGCCACCACCACGCGTGCGCCAGGGGCAAAGTCATCCGATTCACGGTAGCGGCCGCGGTTATCGGCAACGTCCACGTCGAACAAGTGCAGCTTGTCATAGCGCGCAGCCACTTCACCGTGCTCATCGATCAGCAGCGAGCAGGCGTGTGCCTTTGCGTCGGGCTGGCCGACCGGTGGCAAGGGCAAGGTACCGGCGACTATCCATAACCTGAGGTCGCGGGCGGTACGTTTCAACCATGGCAGGATAGGCCCGTTCCCCGATGCCTCGGCTCGGCCGATGGCTGCGGCGTCCTTGCGGCCCATGGCAGCGAAGTTTTCCGGCAGCACCGCCAGCCGCGCACCACCCTGTGCAGCCTGCTCCAGCAAGGCACCGGCACGCTGCAGGTTGGCCAGCACGTCGTCCTGGCTGACCATCTGGATCACCGCTGCCTTCATGGGCACTCCTGGCACTATTTCTCGAAGGGTTTCACAAAGGTGATTCTAGGCTCTTTCCACGGCCCTTCGACACGGTAATGCACGCTGGCAAAACGCGAGACGCGGTCACCGATCAGCCGGTCGACCAGGAACAACGCCCCGCCCACGGCTGGCGCCCCCACGATCAACGCGGCCAGCGGCAGATTGTTGGTCACCGGCAGGCTCACCTGCAGGTTGGCATTGACCTGGTCACGTACCAGGTCCAACGTGCCCTCCAGCTCGAAGCTGCTCGACGGGCCGGTCATGGTGATCGGTTCGCGGGTCACGTACACGCCATTGCTGGCCGCCAGCAGGCCTTTGACCCGGTCATAGGCCAGGCCTTTGTCGAACAGGTCGGAGAAGTCCAACCGCAGGCGTCGGCCAATCGAATTGAAGTTGAGCAGGCCAAAGACCCGCAACGCCTGGGCACTGCCATCGACCTCGACGAACTGGCCAGACCGCAACGCCGCGTCCATGCTGCCCGAGAAGCGCGTCAGGCTGACGGCAGCCGGCGAGCCTGGCCAGCGGCCGTCCACGTCCAGGCGGAAGTCGCGGCTGGTGACGGTCGGGGCAAAGCCCCAGGCCTTGAGCACGTCGCCCAGGTTCTTGCCTTGCAGGCGGCCTTTGTACCAGCTGCTGGTCTTGCCCGTTTCGCCCTCCCAGCCACCGCCACCGCCAATGCGCAGGCCCTTGAAGTCAAGAGCGATATCGCTGGCGGCAACCCCGCGTGCAGTAGGCCGCAGCTTGATCGAGGCGCTGCCGAACAGGTCGTCACCGCGGTACAGCTTGTCGATGCTCAGGTCCAGCGCCGGGACTTTGCGCGGGTCGAAGGTGGCAAGCGGGTCCGGCCCATCTTCGGCGCGCTCCTGGGCTTGTTTTTCCGCGGGGCTGGGCGCTGGCAGCCGCAGCGTCTGCAGGCGCACGACCATCGGCGCACCCTTGGCATCCGGCACGCGGGCATTGCCGATGACTTCCTGGCTGTCGAGGCGCAGGTCCCAGGCGGGGCCGCCTCGGCTCAACCGTACCAGGGCCTGGTTCAGCTCGGTGCCAAACGCCTTGAGCTGGCCAATGCTCAGGTCCACGCTTTGCAGCACCTGCCGCGCACTGCCACCTGGGTCGTCTCCGGCCAGCCGTGAGGCCTGCTCTTGCCAAGGGGCCAGGTCCAGCGTTTCCAGGCGCCCACGCACGCGCAGGCCCTGTGCAGCGGGCAACTGGGCATCACCGGTGCCCAGCAACAACTCGCCCCGGCCTTGGCCGAGCTTGTCGGCCGGCGCGGCGTAGGCAGCACGGGCAAGGTCACCGTAGCCGGCGTCGAAACGCCGCTCCGGGCCCTGTAGCGTCATGCTGAAACGGCTGTCACGGGTTTCCCCCGCCGCCTTGCCGAATGGCGCTGGCAAATCGACCGCCAGCCCCTTGAGGTTGGAGTTGACGCTCAAACGATTGTCACGGCTGCCCAGGCTCAGTTGCAACTGGTAAGGCAGGTCGCCGGAAGCCGGCAGGGCTTGCTTGAACTGCAGCCAGTCGGTCAATGCCTTGAGCGCTACCTGGCCATTGGCATCGATGCGGGTCTGCATCTGCCCGGGTTGGCCCTCGGCCGTTATCTGCGCCGTGACGGGCTTGCCGAAGGCCTGCAGGCTGATGCCCTTGCCGCTGAGGCCTTTGTCGAAATCGAAGCTGAAGTCACCTTTCAAGCGGCTCAGCTCAAGGGTGGGCGGGGCGACCTTCAGGCGCGCGTCATGGGTGGCGAAGTCT
Source organism: Pseudomonas sp. NBRC 111127 (assembly GCF_001320345.1). Taxonomy (NCBI): domain Bacteria; kingdom Pseudomonadati; phylum Pseudomonadota; class Gammaproteobacteria; order Pseudomonadales; family Pseudomonadaceae; genus Pseudomonas; species Pseudomonas sp. NBRC 111127. The sequence continues at coordinate 46,550 of NZ_BCBD01000006.1, forward strand.
ACCTGCACTTTGGGCCGCTGCCCGTGAGCCAGCGGGATATCGAGCTTGAGCTTACCCTTCAGCGGCCCTTCACCCTCCCAATCGGCGAAGATCTCACCGGTGCCGATAGGCGCTTGCTTGAGGATCTTCAGGCCATCACCCAGGCTGCCATCGAAATTGCCCGTCAGGAACAGGTGGCTCTGCTGGCCCTCGTCGACATGCGGGATGTCGACGTCGACGTCACTGACCTTGGTGTCCAGCAGCACCCCGCGCCGGGCCTTGACCCTCACGCCGCTGTCCTCGATGAAGACGTCGCCATCCACATGCTGGACTTGCGGCCAGCCCGGCTGGAAGTCCAGTGCGGCGTCATGCACCTTGAAGAACAGGCTGATACTGCGGGCCTCTGGCGCCGCGCCATGGTTCAGCGAGCCCTGGTACTGGAAATAGCCTTCGTCCACCGCGCCCTTGACGATGGCGCTGCGCAGCCACTCGTCGAGGGCCGGGCTGAGCACTTCGGGCAGATACTTGGCGGTATAACGGCCATCGCCGTCGGTCAAGCCGACGCGCAGGTCCATGTAGTCCTCGCGGCCTTCCTCGAACAGCAGGCGAATCAGGAAATCGCCGGCAATCTTGCCTTCTTCGCCCAGCACCTTCAGGTAGGGCGCGACAAGGGTGAAGCCCTGCTTGTCCAGCACCCAGGTCAAGCGCGCGTTGGCCTTCTGGTAGTGCCAGGGTTTGGCGAAGATCGGGTACAAGTGCAGCATGAAGGCTTCAGTGTCCAGGCGCAGCTCGCCGTGGCCCAGGTCGCCACTGATACTGCCGCTGACGTTACCCGCAGCCGGGGCACTGTGATAAGCATTGAAACCGACCTTGTCCAGGTTGGCTTCGAACTGCAGGCGCTGGTCGCCTTCGGCCTTGGGCCGGGCCTGCAGCCGCACGTTGCGCAGACCACCGGTCACCTTCAGGCCAGTGACCGCCGCCATGGCCGCGTCGGGTAGCGGTGCCAGGGCCTCGATCAGCGGGGTCAGGGGCGTGAGGTCGAGCCGATCGGCCTGCACCTGCCAGCTCTCATCGGCCGCCTGCTCACCGGGGCGCTGCTGCACCTGCAGGTGCGTCTCCCAACGGCTTTTAACGAGGTCCATGGCCAGCGAGTCGACCACAACGTCGAAGCCCTGGTCGCGGCGCTGGAACCAGGCGCCCATGGCCAGGTTGCTCAACATGGCGGCCTTGCGCCCGCTGTAGGCGCCTTTCAGCTCAGGGGCATTGAGCCGCACCACGGCATTCTGCAACTGCCCCTTGCCCCAATCGACCCAGAACTCGCCGCCTGCACGCAGTGCGTCGGCATGCCATTGGCCCAGCAGGCTGGGCGGCAACCACTGCGACCAGTCGCTTTGCGGCAGGCTCAGGTAGGCCTCGACCTGGCCGTCACGCCAAGCCTCGGCAGAAACACGACTGCGCAGGTTCATCGCCAGGGGCTGGCCATCGGGCAGCGTCGCCCGCAGGTCCAGGGCCTGCCGCGAGGGGCCGGCCTGCAAGCCGGCACTCACATACGTCAGGGTCAGCGGGTCACGCTGCCACGGGTGCAAGGTGACCTGGCTGTCGAACACATCGACGCGGCCCAGTTGGCGCAGGCGCTGCAGCAACTCGGCAGGGTTCAGCGGCGTATCGTCCTGCTGCGGCAGGCCCTCGAGGTTCCAGGCGCCCTGCCCGTTCTCGCGCACGATCAATTGCAGGCCACCGAGCTGGATACGCGACAGGCGTACCTCACGCGCCAGCAGGCTGGCCCATACATCAGGCACGACCATGACCTCATCCAGGCGCAACGCCTTGGCACCTTCGCCCAGTTGCAGGTCGCGCACCCGCAATACCGGCGCCAGGCCGCTCCAGCGCCCCTCCAGGGCGCCCACATGTACCGGCATGCCAAGCGCTTGCTCGGCCTTGCTCTGCACGTCGGCACGGTACTCGGCTACCAGGGGTATCAATGCACGGCCGAGGCTGACATACAGCGCCACCAATACCGCCAACAAGGCGCATATGCCCAGCCCCCAGCGGGTCAAGGCAACAAGAACGCGGGTCAGACGTCCCATGGCCGTGGCCCTCCAAGTCGTTTATCCATGATGGCCCGTCGCACGGGTTTCGCCAGCGCGACGAGGCAGCGACGTGTTGCTGAGGGCCTCAGAGCAGCACCACGTCGTATTGTTCCTGCGAATACATCGACTCGACCTGGAAGCGAATGGTTCTACCGATGAAGGCTTCCAGTTCGGCAACGTTGCCCGACTCTTCGTCCAGCAGGCGGTCAACCACCTTCTGGTTGGCCAGCACACGGTAGCCTTCGGCCTGGTAAGCACGGGCCTCACGCAGGATCTCGCGGAAAATTTCGTAACAGATGGTCTCGGGGGTTTTCAGCTTGCCACGCCCCTGGCAAGCCAGGCAGGGCTCGCACAGCACCTGCTCCAGGCTTTCGCGCGTGCGCTTGCGGGTCATCTGCACCAGGCCCAGCTCAGTGATGCCGATGATGTTGGTCTTGGCATGGTCGCGTTCCAGCTGTTTTTCCAGGGTGCGCAGAACCTGGCGCTGGTGCTCTTCATCTTCCATATCGATGAAGTCGATGATGATGATGCCGCCGATGTTGCGCAGGCGCAGCTGCCGGGCGATGGCGGTAGCGGCCTCGAGGTTGGTCTTGAAGATGGTTTCTTCAAGGTTGCGATGCCCGACGAAAGCCCCCGTGTTGACGTCGATGGTGGTCATCGCCTCGGCCGGGTCGACCACCAGATAGCCACCCGACTTGAGCGGCACCTTGCGCTCCAGCGCGCGCTGTATTTCGTCCTCGACGCCATACAGATCGAAGATCGGCCGCTCGCCAGGGTAGTGCTCGAGGCGGTCGGCGATTTCCGGCATGAGTTCGCTCACGAACTGCATGGTTTTCTGGAAGGTTTCCCGCGAGTCGATGCGGATCTTCTCGATCTTCGGGTTGACCAGGTCCCGCAGGGTTCGCAGGGCCAGGCCCAGGTCTTCGTAGATGACCGTCGGTGCACCGCAGGTCTTGATCTGGCTGCCGATCTGCTCCCACAGGCGGCGCAGGTAGCGGATGTCCTGCAGGATTTCCTCGGCCCGTGCGCCTTCGGCGGCAGTGCGCAGGATGAACCCGCCGGCATCCTTGATGTTCTCGCTCTCCATGCAGTTGCTGACCACCTGCTTGAGGCGCTCACGTTCGGCTTCGTCTTCGATCTTCAGGGAAATGCCAACGTGGCTGCTGCGCGGCATGTACACCAGATAACGCGAAGGGATCGACAACTGCGTGGTCAGGCGCGCGCCTTTGGTGCCAATCGGGTCCTTGGTCACTTGTACCACCAGCGCCTGGCCCTCGTGCACCAGCGCCGTGATGTTCTCGACCGCCGAGCCTTCGCGCTGGGAAATTTCCGAAGCATGGATGAACGCCGCGCGTTCCAGGCCAATGTCGACGAAGGCGGCCTGCATGCCTGGCAGCACACGCACCACCTTGCCCTTGTAGATATTGCCGACGATGCCACGGCGCTGAGTGCGCTCGACGTGCACTTCCTGCAGCACCCCGTTTTCCACCACCGCCACGCGTGACTCCATCGGGGTGATGTTGATCAGGATCTCTTCACTCATGGCAGGCTCTCGTCAAAAGTTTCTTGTAATGATGGATGGCGAAGGCAGAGCTGGCTACCGCGGGTTTGTCACCTCTGCTGCAGGCACGAGCGGCTGCCAGCAGGCAATGCCGAACTGGCCGAGCAATTCTGCGGTTTCACACAGCGGCAAACCGACCACTGCCGAATAGCTGCCGGCCAGACCGGTGACGAACACCGCACCCAGGCCCTGGATGGCGTAACCGCCTGCCTTGTCCGCCGGCTCGCCGCTGGCCCAGTAACGTTGCGCTTCGTCGGCACTGATCGGGCGAAAATGCACGCTGCTGGCCACGCACAGGCTGCGCACGCGCAGGCCATCGGTCAAAGCGACGGCGGTCAGCACCTGGTGCTCGCGGCCAGCCAGATCAGCCAGCATGGCCAAGGCATCGTCGCGGCTTTGCGGTTTACCTAGAATACGCCCTTCGAGCACCACTGCCGTGTCTGCACCAAGCACCACAGCACGGCGCTCGGGGGCCGTGGCGTTGTCGGGGTGGGCGAGGCAGGCTAGGCCAGCGGCAGCCTTGGCCCGGGCCAGACGCTCGACGTAAGCCTGGGCGCTTTCATCGGCCAGCGGGGTTTCGTCGATGGGGGCGCTGATGACGCTGAACGGCACGCCGATCTGGGTCAGCAATTCACGGCGGCGAGGCGAGCCGGAGGCCAGGTAAAGCGGGTTCATGCAGACATCTCCCTGTCAGCGGCGCATCGCCGTCAGTTGATACGCAAGCGGCGACGCAGGTCGCGCAGGGCGAAACTGATCCACGGCCAGAGCAAGGCGCTGATCACCGCCGACCAGACCAATGCCAGGGTGGGCAGACGGTTGCCGGTCAGGGCGCTAAGCCACAGCTGGATCAGCTGGGCAATGCCGAAGATCACCAGAATGACCAGGCTTTGCTGCCACATGGGGAACATGCGCAGGCGCTGCTGCAAGGACAGCACCAGGAAGGTGATCAGGGTAAGGATCAGTGCGTTCTGCCCGAGCAAGGTGCCGTACAGCACATCCTCGGCCAGGCCCAGCACGAACGCTGTGGTCATGCCCACCTTGTGCGGCATGGCCAGGGTCCAGAACGAAACCAGCAAGGCCAGCCACATGGGCCGGAACACTTCCATGAACTGCGGCATGGGCGAGACGCTGAGCAGCAGGCCGATGGCGAAAGTCAGCCAGATCACCCAGCCGTTGTTGCGGCGCGATGCAGCCATCATTGTCTCCGGGTGTGGGCGGGGGCAGCCGGCGCTGCCGCCGGGGCAGCACTTGGGGCCGCAGGCTGCGCGGCCGGGGCCGTTGGCGTGGCCGGGCTGGCCGGCGCTGCAGGGGCACCCGTGGCCGGTGCGGCCTGCTCGCTGGTTGTGGCTGGCTGGCCGGCGGGCGCGGTGCCCTTGCGGTCGGCTTCTTCCTGGGCCATGGCAGCATCGGTGGCACGCTGCTCTGGGGTGCGCCGGTCACTGAACACCAGCAGCATGTAGCGGCTGCGGTTGAGCGCGGCGGTGGGGATGGCACGCACGATAGCGAACGGCTGCCCGGAGTCGTGGATCACTTCATTGACGGTGGCCACCGGGTAGCCGGCCGGGAAGCGCTGGCCCATGCCGGAACTGACCAGCAAGTCGCCTTCCTTGATGTCGGCAGTATCGGCCACATGGCGCAATTCCAGGCGTTCGGGGTTACCGGTACCGCTGGCGATCGCGCGCAAGCCATTGCGGTTGACCTGCACCGGAATGCTGTGGGTGGTGTCGGTCAGCAGCAGCACCCGCGAGGTATAGGGCATCAACTCGACCACCTGCCCCATCAGGCCGCGGGCATCGAGCACCGGCTGGCCAAGGAACACGCCGTCACGCTCGCCCTTGTTGATCAGGATACGGTGCGTGAAGGGGTTGGGGTCGACCCCGATCAGCTCGGCCACTTCGACCTTTTCGTTGACCAGCGCCGAGGAGTTGAGCAGTTCGCGCAGGCGCACGTTCTGCTCAGTCAGGGCCGCCAGCTTCTGCAGGCGCCCCTGCAGCAGCAGGGCCTCGGTCTTGAGCTTCTCATTTTCGGCAATCAGTTCGGTGCGGCTACCGAACTGGCCCGCCACGCCCTGCCAGGCACGCTGCGGCAAGTCGGTGATCCAGTACGACTCCATCAGCACCAGGCCCATCTGGCTGCGCACCGGTTTGAGCACGTCGAAGCGCGCGTCGACAACCATCAACGCGACTGACAGCACCACCAGAACGAGCAGGCGAACGCCCAGCGAAGGGCCCTTGGAGAAAAGCGGTTTAATGGGCCGTTCCTCGTGGACGACTCAGGAGGTCATTGGACATGGGACAACGCACCAGCCTGGTTGCGGGTTGACGGATACGGCGCCCGTGTGGGCGCCAGCCCAGCACATACAGGTAGCACTGTGCGTACTACCTGTAAACCGGGCGCTCATGAACCGCGAGCAGGATCACTCGCTGGAGAGCAGGTCCATCGCGTGCTTGTCCATCATCTCCAGGGCGCGACCACCGCCACGGGCGACACAGGTCAGCGGGTCTTCGGCGACGATCACCGGCAGGCCGGTTTCCTGGGCCAGCAGCTTGTCGAGGTCACGCAGCAGTGCACCACCACCGGTCAACACCAGGCCACGCTCGGCGATGTCGGAGGCCAGCTCGGGCGGCGATTGCTCGAGGGCGCTCTTCACTGCCTGAACGATGGTCGCCAGCGACTCCTGCAGCGCTTCGAGCACTTCGTTGGAGTTCAGGGTGAAGGCACGCGGCACGCCTTCGGCCAGGTTACGGCCACGCACGTCGACTTCGCGCACTTCACCGCCCGGGTAGGCAGTGCCGATTTCCTGCTTGATGCGCTCGGCGGTGGACTCGCCGATCAGGCTGCCGTAGTTACGGCGTACGTAGGTCACGATGGCTTCGTCGAAGCGGTCACCGCCAACACGCACTGACTCGGCGTAGACCACACCGTTGAGCGAGATCAGGGCGATTTCGGTGGTGCCGCCACCAATATCGACGACCATCGAACCGCGGGCCTCTTCTACCGGCAGGCCGGCACCGATGGCGGCAGCCATTGGCTCTTCGATCAGGAACACTTCACGGGCACCGGCACCCAGGGCCGACTCGCGAATGGCGCGGCGCTCTACCTGGGTCGATTTGCACGGTACGCAGATCAGCACGCGCGGGCTTGGCTGCAGGAAGCTGTTCTCGTGAACCTTGTTGATGAAATATTGCAACATTTTTTCGCAAACGCTGAAGTCGGCGATCACGCCGTCCTTCATCGGACGAATGGCTGCAATGTTGCCAGGCGTACGGCCCAGCATGCGTTTGGCTTCGGTACCGACGGCGACGACGCTTTTCTGGTTGCCATGGGTACGGATGGCAACAACCGAGGGCTCATTCAGGACGATACCGCGCTCACGCACGTAAATAAGGGTGTTGGCAGTACCCAGGTCGATGGAAAGATCGCTGGAAAACATGCCACGCAGTTTCTTGAACATGGGAAAGTGACCCTGGGGAAAGCGTGGGTAAAAAAGTGCGGCAAACTCTAACAATGGCAGGGATTTTGGGCAAGGAGCCAATATGTTAAATTGGCTGTTTTTCCGAGCACGCCAGCAGAAATTCGCGGCTGTTAGACCGCCAAAAAGCTGACATGTTCCTCACTGCGGACCTAAATTCCGTTCTTTGTTTCCCTTGGAGATCCCCATGGCGCTTGAACGCTGCGACGTGGAAAAGATCGCCCATCTGGCCCGCCTGGGCCTGAATGATGGCGAACTGCCACGCATTACCGACGCCCTCAACAGCATTCTTGGGCTGGTCGACCAGATGCAAGCTGTCGACACCACTGGCATCGAGCCTCTGGCTCACCCGCTGGAGGCCAGCCAGCGCCTGCGTCCCGACCAGGTCACCGAAAGCAACCAGCGCGACGCCTACCAGGCCATCGCGCCATCGACCGAAAGCGGTCTGTACCTGGTTCCCAAAGTCATCGAGTAAGGGATAGAGCCTGCCATGCACCAATTGACCCTGGCCGAGATCGCCCGCGGACTCGCCGACAAGTCGTTTTCTTCCGAAGAGCTGACCGGCGCGCTGCTGGCGCGCATCAAGCAGCTCGACCCACAGCTCAACAGCTTCATCAGCGTCACCGACGAACTGGCCCTGGGCCAGGCGCGTGCCGCCGACGCCCGTCGCGCCGCTGGCGAGACCGGCGCGCTGCTGGGTGCGCCCATCGCCCACAAGGACCTGTTCTGCACCAACGGCGTGCGCACCAGTTGCGGCTCGAAGATGCTCGACAACTTCAAGGCGCCGTATGACGCCACCGTGGTCGCCAAGCTGGCCGAAGCCGGCATGGTCACCCTGGGCAAGACCAACATGGACGAGTTCGCCATGGGTTCGGCCAACGAATCCAGCCACTACGGCGCGGTGAAGAACCCGTGGAACCTGGAACACGTGCCAGGCGGCTCGTCCGGCGGTTCTGCCGCGGCCGTTGCAGCGCGCCTGCTGCCAGCCACCACCGGCACCGACACCGGCGGGTCGATCCGCCAGCCGGCGGCGCTGACCAACCTCACCGGCCTGAAACCGACGTACGGTCGTGTTTCGCGCTGGGGCATGATCGCCTACGCTTCCAGCCTCGACCAGGGTGGCCCACTGGCGCGCACCGCCGAAGACTGCGCCTTGCTGCTGCAAGGCATGGCCGGCTTCGACGCCAAGGACTCCACCAGCATCGAGGAGCCGGTGCCGGACTACAGCGCCAACCTCGGCGCTTCCTTGCAGGGCCTGCGCATCGGCCTGCCCAAGGAGTACTTCGGTGCAGGCCTGGACCCACGCATTGCCGACCTGGTCCAGGCCAGCGTCAAGGAGCTGGAAAAGCTCGGTGCCGTGGTCAAGGAAATCAGCCTGCCGAACATGCAGCACGCCATTGCCGCGTACTACGTGATCGCACCTGCCGAGGCCTCGTCCAACCTGTCGCGTTTCGACGGTGTGCGCTTCGGCTACCGCTGCGAGGCGCCCAAAGACCTGACCGACCTGTACAAGCGTTCGCGTGGCGAAGGTTTCGGCGTTGAAGTCCAGCGCCGCATCATGGTCGGCACCTACGCCCTGTCGGCCGGCTACTACGACGCGTACTACGTGAAGGCGCAACAGATCCGCCGCCTGATCAAGAACGACTTCATGGCCGCTTTCAACGAGGTCGACCTGATCCTTGGCCCGACCACGCCTAACCCGGCCTGGAAGCTGGGCGCCAAGAGCAGCGACCCGGTCGCCGCCTACCTCGAAGACATCTACACCATCACCGCCAACCTGGCGGGTCTGCCGGGCCTGTCGATGCCCGCGGGCTTCGTCGACGGCCTGCCGGTCGGCGTACAGCTGCTGGCGCCGTACTTCCAGGAAGGCCGGTTGCTCAACGTCGCGCACCGCTACCAGCAAGTGACCGACTGGCACACCCGTGCCCCCAACGGCTTCTGAGGAGTTCACACATGCAATGGGAAGTTGTGATCGGGCTGGAAATCCACACTCAGCTCGCCACCCAGTCGAAGATCTTCTCCGGCAGCGCTACCACCTTCGGCTCCGAGCCGAATACCCAGGCCAGCCTGGTTGACCTGGGCATGCCGGGCGTTTTGCCGGTGCTGAACCAGGAAGCCGTGCGCATGGCCTGCATGTTCGGCCTGGCCATCGATGCCGAGATCGGCAAGCGCAACGTGTTCGCGCGCAAGAACTACTTCTACCCGGACCTGCCCAAGGGCTACCAGATCAGCCAGATGGACCTGCCGATCGTCGGCAAGGGCCACCTGGACATCGCCCTGGAAGACGGCAACATCAAGCGCATCGGGGTCACCCGCGCGCACCTGGAAGAAGACGCAGGCAAAAGCCTGCACGAAGACTTCAGCGGCTCTACCGGCATCGACCTGAACCGCGCCGGCACACCGCTGCTGGAGATCGTGTCCGAGCCTGACATGCGCAGCGCCAAGGAGGCCGTGGCGTACGTCAAGGCGATCCACGCACTGGTGCGCTACCTGGGCATCTGCGACGGCAACATGGCCGAGGGCTCGCTGCGCTGCGACTGCAACGTGTCGATCCGCCCGAAAGGCCAGGCCGAATTCGGTACCCGCTGCGAGATCAAGAACGTCAACTCGTTCCGCTTCATCGAGCGTGCCATCAACAGCGAGATCCAGCGCCAGATCGACCTGATCGAGGATGGCGGCAAGGTGGTGCAGGAAACCCGCCTGTACGACCCGAACAAGGATGAAACCCGTTCCATGCGCAGCAAAGAGGAAGCCAACGACTACCGTTACTTCCCCGACCCGGACCTGCTGCCAGTCGTGATCGAAGACAGCTACCTCGACAGCATCCGCGCTGCCCTGCCCGAGCTGCCGCCGCAGAAGGTCGAGCGCTTCCAGCGCCAGTACGGCCTGTCGGCCTACGATGCCAACGTGCTGGCCTCCAGCCGCGAACAGGCAGACTACTTCGAAGAAGTGGTGAAAATTGGCGGTGACGCCAAGCTGGCCGCCAACTGGGTCATGGTCGAACTGGGGAGCCTGCTGAACAAGTTGGGCGTGGAGATCGACCAGGCACCGGTCAGCGCTGCGCAACTGGGTGGCATGCTGCTGCGCATCCGCGATAACACCATCAGCGGCAAGATCGCCAAGACCGTGTTCGAAGCCATGGCTGGCGGTGAAGGCGATGCCGACAGTATCATCGAAAGCAAAGGCCTGAAGCAGGTCACCGACACCGGCGCAATCGAGAAGATGCTCGACGAAATGCTGGCCGCCAATGCCGAGCAGGTGGAACAGTACCGCGCGGCTGACGAGGCCAAGCGCGGCAAGATGTTCGGCTTCTTCGTCGGCCAGGCCATGAAAGCCTCCAAAGGCAAGGCCAACCCGGGGCAGGTGAACCAAATGCTCAAGGCCAAGCTCGAAGGGTGATTGTTTTATCCCTGTAGTCCTGCGAGGGCTTCGCCCTCGTTCGCGGGCATGCCCGCTCCCACAGGTACAGCGCCGACCTGTGGGAGCGTCGCACTAGGAGAGCACCTGACTTGCTAAAACGATCCCTCGGCACCCTCGCCCTGTTTTCGTTCCTGGCCGGCTGCGCCAGCCATGACATCGACCCGCGCGGTTACGACCAGACCGGCACCGCTTCCTATTACGGCTCGCGCCACCACGGCAAACGCACCGCCAGCGGCGAACCGTTCAACCAGCACGGCCTTACCGCCGCCCACCGCAGCCTGCCGTTTGGCAGCCGCGTTCTGGTGACCAACATGGCCAACCAGCGCAGTGTGGTGGTACGCATCAACGACCGTGGCCCGCATACCCGCGGCCGGCTGATCGACCTGTCACGCGCCGCCGCCGAAAAAATCGGCATGCTGCGTAGCGGCACAGCGCGGGTGCGGGTACAAGGGCTTAGCGACTGACGCGACAGGAGTTCGACCATTTTCGACTTGGCCACCCTTCCCACCTTCAGCCTGCTGCAACTGGGCACAGCCCTGCTGTTGCTGGTAGGCGGCGCCGAATTGCTGGTGCGCGCCGCCCTGCGCCTGGCGCAGCGCCTGCACGTGCGCCCGCTGATCATCGGCCTGAGCCTGGTCGCCTTCGGCAGCACCGCACCACAGTTGACCGTCAGCCTGCAGGCGGCCTACCAGGGCGCGCCGGATGTAGCGGTCGGCAGCGTGGTCGGCAGCAATATCTTCAATGTGCTGGTAGTGCTCGGCCTGGCCGCATTGATCATTCCACTGCGGGTTTCGCGCCAGTTGGTACGCCTGGACATACCGCTGATGATCCTCGCCAGCGGCCTGGTCTACGCACTGTGCGCCAACGGCCAGCTGGGCCGGTTCGAAGGCGGGTTGCTGTTGCTGGGCCTGGCCGGCTACCTGGCCATGCTCTGGCACCAGTCGCGCCATTACGCACGCACCTACCCTGCCCCCGATGCCGCCCAGGCCAGCGCCGGGCGCTTCTGGCCAGCCACCGTGCTGCAGGTGCTGTTCGGCCTGGGCCTGTTGACCCTGGCAGGCCACTTGCTGCTTGAAGCCGCCGTCGAGGTGGCCACCGACCTGGGCCTGTCCGAGCGCGTCATCGGGCTGACCGTGGTCGCTGTGTGCACCTCCCTGCCGGAATTGGCCGCCGCCTTGATTGCGGCCCTGCGGGGCGAGCGGGAGATCGCCGTGGGCACGGTCATCGGCAGCAACCTGTTCAACCTGCTGGCGGTGCTGGGCCTGACCGCACTGGTGACCCCACAGCCGCTGTCGATTTCACCCAATGCACTGTCGTTCGACCTGCCCGTGATGCTCGGCGTTGCCGTACTGAGTATGCCGGTGTTCTATTCCGGCTACCGCATTACCCGCGCCGAAGGGCTGGTCTTCCTGTGCCTGTACCTGGCTTATGGCCTGCACGTCGCGGCCTTCACCATGGGGCTGCCGCTGGCCGGCCGCCTTGAGCGGCTGATGCTGTTCTACGTGCTGCCGGTACTGGCCCTGGTGCTGCTGTACACCACCGTGCGCGCCTGGCGGCGGCAGCATTGAGGGGCATGGATAGGCAGCGCGCCAGGGCCACCAGGCGGCGAAAGGCTGGCGGCCTGCCCCTCACGCACAAGCCCGGCTCAGTACTTCGCCTGGCGAGCCTTCTTCAGCTTGAAGGCCACCCACAACGCGGCAATCCATGCCGGTATCAGCATCACTGAAATGCGAATCGGCGGGGTCAGGTACATCACCACCAGGATCAAGACGATGAATGCCAGGCACAGGTAGTTGGTCAGCGGGTGCCCCAGGCTCTTGTAGAACGGGGTGATGCCCGCGGCCAGCTTGGCTTTGCGGAACTTCAGGTGGGTGATGCTGATGCTCGCCCAGTTGATCACCAGCGCCGATACGGCCAGGGCCATCAACAAGCCAAAGGCCTCACCCGGCATCAGGTAGTTGATCACTACGCACAAGCCGGTAGCGAACGCCGATACCCCCAATGCTGTCAGGGGCACGCCGCTGCGGCTGACCTTCAGCAACTGGCGCGGCGCATCGCCCTGGCTGGCCAGGCCGAACAGCATGCGGCTGTTGGCATACACGCAGCTGTTGTACACCGACAGCGCCGCGGTAAACACCACAATGTTGAGAATGGTGGCCACCAGGTCGCTGTCCAGTTCGTGGAAGATCATCACGAACGGGCTACCGCCTTGCACCACCTTCTGCCACGGGTACAACGACAGCAGCACGGCCAGCGCGCCGATGTAGAAAATGAGGATACGGTACACCACCTGGTTGGTGGCCTTGGGAATGCTCTGGCGCGGGTTGTCGGCCTCGGCAGCGGTAATGCCCACCAGCTCCAGGCCGCCGAACGAGAACATGATCACCGCTAACGCCATCACCAGGCCGCTGACGCCATTGGGGAAGAACCCGCCGTACTGCCACAGGTTGGCTACGCTGGCATCGGCGCCGCCCTGCCCGCTGCTCAGCAACCAGGCACCGAAGCCGATCATGCTGACGATGGCCACCACCTTGACCAAGGCGAACCAGAACTCCATTTCGCCATAGACCTTTACCTGGGTAAGGTTGATCAGGTTGATCACCACGAAAAAGATCGCCGCAGTGGCCCAGGTCGGGAATTCCGGCCACCAGTACTGCACGTAGATACCCACAGCGGTAAGCTCGGCCATGCCGACCAGCACGTACACCACCCAGTAGTTCCAGCCCGAGACGAACCCGGCGAACTCGCTCCAGTACTGGTGGGCGAAATGGCTGAAGCTGCCGGCAACCGGCTCTTCCACCACCATTTCACCCAGCTGGCGCATGATCAGGAAGGCCATCAGGCCGGCGATGGCATAGCCCAGCAGTACCGAGGGGCCAGCCAGCTGGATGGTCTGGGCGATGCCCAGGAACAACCCGGTACCGATGGCCCCACCCAGCGCAATCAGCTGGATGTGGCGATTCTTCAGCCCGCGCTGCAACCGCTCGGGCGTGCTCTGGTCTTGCATGAAGTGTCCTTTAGCTCAGTGAGGCAGTGTTGTTGCTGTTGTTTGCAGTCAAGGATCTAGATCCATCCGCCCCACTGCAAGATGAAAATACCAATGTTGGTGGTGATTGCTGCCATCAACGTGGTGATCACGATGATCGACGCCGCCAATTGGTGGTTGCCGTTGGCGGCGCGCGCCATCACGTAGCTGGCGGCCGCCGTCGGGCTACCGATGTACAGGAACAGGATGCCCAGCTCGGCACCGCGAAAACCACACAGCCAGGCACCCAGGGTGCCGAGCAGCGGTAACCACACCATCTTCACCAGGCTGGCATCGATGGCCAGGCGGCCGCTGTCGCGCAGAGCCGCCAGCGACAGGGTGCCGCCGATGCAGATCAGCGCCAGTGGCAGGGTCATCTGCGCCAGGTAGTCGCCTGAAGTGAGCAACCAGTTGGGCAGCGGCACCTGGCCGTAGGCCATCGGGGTGGCCACCAATACGCTGATGATCAGCGGGTTGCTGAGAATGCTCTTGCAGATGCTCCAGGGGTCGGACTTGAGGTCCGGGCTGTACACCGCCAGCACCACCGCGGACAGCGAGTTGTACATGAGGATGACCACGCCGGCGAGTACCGCCCCCAGGGAAATACCATAGTCCCCGTACAGGCTGGCGGCCAAGGCCAGGCCAATGACGCCGTTGTTGCCGCGAAAGGCGCCTTGGGCATAGATACCGCGATCGGCCATGGGGCTGCGCCAGATAGCCATGCCCCAGGCAAGGGCGAAGCCGATCAGGGTCGCGACGATGAAGTACAGGATGACACCGGGCTGGACCGCCGTAGCCAGGTCAGCGTGGTAGATGCCCAGGAACAGCAGGGCCGGCATGCACACGTTGAACACCAGCTGCGAAGCGACCTGGTTGAAGTTGTCGTCGATCAGGCGAATGCGTTTGAGCAGCACGCCCATGAACAGCATGGCGAAAACCGGTGCCGTGATATTCAGCGTCTGGATGAGAAGGGCGAGCATGCGCTAGCGATCCTGGAGGGGGTTGCCGTCAGGTGGCAATGATACGCCAACAGCCGGGATTTGCGGGGATCGCGGGGTGTTACAGATAAATTTCTGTCCACACCGGCCCTATCGCCAGCTTGCCAGCGATGGGGCCGGTACAGGCAATATCAATCAGCGCCGAACCGGACGCTTCTGCAGTTTGCGCTGCAAGGTCCGCCGGTGCATGCCCAGCGCCCGTGCGGTGGCCGAGATATTGCCATCGTGCTCGGTCAGCACACGCTGGATATGCTCCCACTGCAGGCGGTCGACCGACATCGGGTTTTCCGGCACCAACGCGTCCAGGTCGGTGTGCTCCGACAGCAACGCCGCCAGCACGTCGTCGGCATCAGCCGGTTTGCACAGGTAGTTGCAGGCGCCGCGCTTGACCGCCTCCACCGCTGTGGCAATGCTCGAATAACCGGTCAGGATCACCACGCGCATTTCCGGGTCCAGCTCCAGCAGCTTGGGCAGCAGCACCAGGCCGGAGTCGCCGTCCATCTTCAGGTCCAGCGTGGCGTAATCCGGCAGGTCCTGCTGGGCCAGGATCAAGCCCTCTTCGGCGGAACCGGCAATGCTAACGCGGAACCCGCGACGGCTCATGGCGCGCGCCATGACCCGGGTGAAGGTGGCATCGTCATCCACCAGCAGCAGGTGCGGCAGCTCTTCGCTCTCGACCTGGTTTTCTTCGCTCATCATTCATCTCCTCGCTTGCCATAGGGCAGGCGCAGTTCGGTCAGGGTGCCACCCTGCTCATGACTATAAAGTTTTACCGAACCGCCCGCACGGGTCACGCTGGCCTTGCTCAAGAACAGGCCCAGGCCGAAACCTTTGCCCTTGGTGGTAATGAAGGGTTTGCCGATGGCTTCGGCAATGGCCGGCGGCACGCCAGGGCCATGGTCGCGGATGCTGATCACGATATCCTGAGCGTCCCAGTCAAGGCGCACTTCAAGGTCATCGGGGCAGGCATCGGCCGCATTGTTCAACAGGTTCAGCAGCGCCTGGGTCAGGTCCGGTGGCGGGGTCAGGCGCGGCACCTGGCCGTCACGCAGGCGCTGGAAGCGGTAGCTGCTTTCCGGGCGCATCAGGTGCCAGCGGTTCAGCGCTTCGTCCAGCCAGGCGGTGACATCCTGCTCGACCACCGCCAGGCGGCGGTTGGCTTCAGCGGCGCGTACCAGTTGCTGCAGGGTTTCCTTGCACAGCTTCACCTGGTCCTGAAGGATTTGCAGGTCTTCCTGCAACAGCGGGTCGGTGTGGTCCTGGCGCATTTCATTGATCAGCACACTCATGGTGGCCAGCGGCGTGCCCAGCTCATGAGCGGCGCCGGCGGCCTGGGTGGCTACGGCCAGCAACTGCTCGTCGCGCAGGCTTTCTTCACGCCGCTCGGAGCGTAGTTGCTCCTGGCGCCGCAGCTCTTCCGCCATGCGTGCCGCGAAGAAGGTGATCACCGCCGCCGCCAGGGCAATACTCAGCCACATGCCGTACACCTGCATCTTGTCCCGCGCCATGGGCAGGCCTTCGAGCGGGTAGAACTGCACCAGCAGCAAGCTGTAGGCGGTCAGGGCAATACCGGACAGGATCAGCGAATACAGCCACGGCAGGGTCACTGCGGCAATGGCCAACGGTACCAGGTAGTAGGACACGAACGGGTTGGTCGAGCCGCCGGAGTAATACAGCAAGGCACTGTGGATCAACAGGTCACAGGCCAGCTGCAGGGCGTATTCCATTTCGGTGACGGGCACCGACAAGCGCAGGCGCAGGGCGGTGAAGGCACACAGCAGCGACGACAAGGCCAAGGTACCGGCCAGCGATAGCCAGGGTAAGGGCAGCAGTTCGGTCCAGTAGGCGACACCGACCGAGCCGGCCTGGGCAGCCAGGACCAGCACACGAATGACGGTCAGGCGCCAGAGGTTCTGGCGGGTAGCGGACAACGGTTGTACGGCGGCGAGCATGAGCTCTCCTGATGAGTGCTCCAGAAAATCGGCTGGAGTATACCGAAGCCGGGGACCCTGCTGCAGCGCTGCGGCAAAGCGCCACACTTTGTCACACTGTCATGATGGCACTGTTGAACCCACTACACTGATGCCGGTCTGATTGGCCATGCGTGGCATGGATGACCAGCGCCCACGCCTTTTATTGCCAAGGAGTACCACATGCACATTCCACGTCACGGCGCCGCCCTGATCATGTCTTGCGGCCTGCTCGCCAGCCTGCCGGCACTGGCGGCCGATGAACCGCGCTACAACCAGGTATCGCTGCGCGCCGAGGTCAGCAAGGAAGTGGCGCGCGACCTGATGGTCGTGACCTTGTATAGCGAAGCGCAGAACAGCGACCCCGGCAAGCTCGCCAAGCAGATCACCGAAACCATGAACAAGGCCGTGCAGCAGTCGCGCCAGGTCAAGGATGTGAAGATCAGCCAGGGCAGCCGCAACAGCTACCCCGTTTACGACAGCAAAGGCCAGAAGATCACCGGCTGGCGTGAACGCGCCGAGCTGCGCCTGGAAAGCGCCGATTTCCCGGCCCTCTCGCAACTGACCGCCGACCTGCTGCAAGAGCTGAAAATGGGTGGCATGGACTTCTCCATCGCGCCGGCCACGCGCAAGTCCAGCGAAGACGAGCTGCTCAAGGATGCCGTGGATGCGTTCAAGGCCCGTGCACAACTGGCCACGCAAGCCTTGGGCGGCACAGGCTACAAAGTGGTCAGCCTGAACCTGAACAGCAGCGGCTACCCACGGCCGTACCTGCGCAGCGCCCCCATGGCCATGAAGGCCATGAGCGCAGATGAAGCGGCGCCGGCGCCCGACATCGAAGCCGGTACCAGTGAGGTGAGCATGAATGCTGATGGGTTGATTGAAGTGCAGATGCCTTGAGCAACTAGCGCCGGTATGCGCGGCCTGGGGTCGCGACGGGGCGGGGGCCGGGGGCGCCCCCTGTTGTAGCAGTGTGCTGCACAGGGGGCCGCTGCGCGCGGCCCATCGCGACGCAAGGCCGCTCCTACAGGGGCCGTGTGGGGGCTGAAAAAAGCGTTTCAGACCTTTCTTACGCACCGTTCAGGTGCATCTTACAAAAATCCCGCCTTGAAACACCTCGAAAAAAGCCATCAGTTTGCCCACGCAAACGTTTAACTTCGCCGAAAGTTATAGCGATGCGACATCCATGTACGTTCGTGCCACATTCCCGGCGCCAACTATCCTTGTACCTGTTGCATTGGGAACATCCCCTGCATAAGTATCCGCAGGTCGGCTCACGAGGCCACCTCACTCGAAAAATGACAAAAATGAGGCCACCATGCTCAAACACGCAGTCATACCGTTCCTGCTCGGTGCAGGCTTGCTCACCGGTGCTCCGTCGGCACTTGCCGCGTCCAACCTGGTGTTCTGCTCCGAAGGCAGCCCGGCCGGCTTCGATCCAGGGCAATACACTACCGGCACCGACTTCGACGCCTCGGCCGAAACCGTCTTCAACCGCCTGACGCAGTTCGAACGCGGCGGCACTGCAGTGATACCCGGCCTGGCCACCCGCTGGGACGTGTCCGACGATGGCAAGACCTACACCTTCCACCTGCGCGAGGGGGTGAAGTTCCACACCACCGACTACTTCAAGCCGACCCGCCCGTTCAACGCCGACGACGTGCTGTTCACCTTCAACCGCATGCTCGACAAGGACCACCCCTTCCGCAAGGCCTACCCGACCGAGTTCCCGTACTTCACCGACATGGGCATGGACAAGAACATCGCCAAGCTGGAGAAGCTTGACGAGCACACCGTCAAGTTCACCCTCAACGAGGTCGATGCAGCGTTCATCCAGAACCTGGCCATGAGCTTCGCCTCGATCCAGTCCGCCGAATACGCCGACCAGTTGCTCAAGGACGGCAAGGCCGCCGACATCAACCAGAAGCCGATCGGCACCGGCCCGTTCGTGTTCAGCAAGTACCAGAAGGACGCGCAGATCCGCTTCAAGGGCAACAAGGACTACTGGAAGCCCGAGGACGTGAAGATCGACAACCTGATCTTCGCCATCACCACCGACGCCTCGGTGCGCATGCAGAAGCTGAAAAAGAACGAATGCCAGGTCACCCTGTTCCCACGCCCGGCCGATATCGAGCCGCTGAAGGCCGACAAGAACCTGCAGATGCCCCAGCAGGCCGGCTTCAACCTGGGTTACATCGCCTATAACGTGATGGACCAGATCAAGGGCAGCAACCAGCCCAACCCCATGGCCCAGCTGAAAGTGCGCCAGGCGCTGGACATGGCCGTGGACAAGAAACGGATCATCGAGTCGGTCTACCAGGGCGCCGGCCAGTTGGCGGTCAACGCCATGCCGCCCACGCAGTGGTCGTATGACACCAGCATCAAGGACGCACCGTTCGACCCGGAAAAAGCCAAACAACTGCTCAAGGAAGCCGGCATCAAGGAAGGCACCGAAATCACCCTGTGGGCCATGCCCGTGCAACGCCCGTACAACCCCAATGCCAAGCTGATGGCCGAAATGCTGCAGTCCGACTGGGCCAAGATCGGCATCAAGGCAAAAATTGTCAGCTATGAGTGGGGCGAGTACATCAAGCGCTCCAAAGCCGGCGAACAGGGCGCCATGCTGATTGGCTGGAGCGGCGACAATGGTGACCCGGACAACTGGCTAGGCACCCTCTACGGCTGCGATGCCATTGACGGCAACAACTTCTCCAAGTGGTGCTACAAGCCCTACGACAGCCTGATCAAACAGGCCAAGGCCACCTCCGACCAAGCCAAGCGCACCGAGCTGTACCAACAGGCACAGCGCATCCTCAAGGAGCAGGTGCCGATCACCCCGATCGCCCACTCCACCGTCTACCAGCCGATGAGCGTCAAGGTGAAGGACTTCAAGATCAGCCCGTTCGCGCTGAACGCCTTCTACGGCGTCAGCGTGGACAAATAGGGTAGCCCCGGCACCCGCCAGGCGGTGGGTGCCCTCCCCTCCAATCACTAATTTCTGTCGGCCTGCAGCTATCCGCTGCGGGCTCGGCACACTGTTGCCGCCATTCGTACCCGTAGGCGGTGCAAACAGAGGAAAAGGACTTGCCATGCGCCACGCCACCCAACTTGCTGCCCTGCTGGCCCTGGGCCTGATCAGCCAGGCCCCCCACCTGTACGCCAACAGCCTGGTGTTCTGCTCCGAGGGCAGCCCTGCCGGTTTCGATACCGCCCAGTACACCACCGCCACCGACAACGACGCCGCCGAACCGATCTACAACCGCCTGGTCGAGTTCGAACGTGGCGGCACCGCCGTGCACCCTGCCCTGGCTACCCGCTGGGAGGTGTCCGACGACGGCTTGAGCTACACCTTCCACCTGCGTGAAGGGGTCAGGTTCCACAGCAACAAGGCCTTCACGCCCAGCCGCGACTTCAATGCCGACGACGTGCTGTTCACCTTCAACCGCATGCTCGACAAGGGCCACCCGTTCCGCCAGGCCTACCCCACCGAGTTCCCCTATTTCATCAGCATGGGCCTGGACAAGAACATCGCCCGGGTCGAGAAACGCGACCCGCAGACCGTGGTGTTCACCCTGAACGCGGTGGATGCCGCATTCATTCAGAACCTGGCCATGAGCTTCACCTCGATCCTTTCTGCCGAGTACGCCGAGCAGCTGCTGGCCAGCGGGCGTGCCAGTGACATCAACCAGCAGCCGATCGGCACCGGCCCGTTCGTGTTCCAGCGCTACCAGAAGGACTCGCAGATCCGCTACAAGGGCAACAAGGCCTACTGGGCCCCCGAGCAGGTCAAGCTCGACACCCTGGTGTTCTCGATCAATGTAGACCCCTCGGTGCGCATCCAGAAACTGCGCCGCAACGAATGCCAGGTCACCCTGCACCCGCGCCCGGCCGACCTGCCGGCCCTTCGCGCCGACAGCCAGCTGCAGGTGCTGCAGCAGCCGGGCTTCAACCTCGGCTACATCGCCTACAACACCCGCCATGCACCGTTCGACCGCCTGGAAGTACGCCAGGCGCTGGACATGGCGGTGAACAAGCAAGCCATCATCCAGGCGGTGTACCAGGACGCCGGCCAGTTGGCAGTCAACGCCATGCCACCGACCCAATGGTCCTACGACAACAGCCTCAAGGATGCCCCTTACAACCCGGAAAAGGCCCGCCAACTGCTGCGCCAGGCCGGCGTAGCGCCAGGTACCGAGGTCACCTTGTGGGCCATGCCGGTGCAGCGCCCGTACAACCCCAACGCCAAGCTGATGGCCGAAATGCTGCAGGCCGACTGGAACAAGCTCGGCCTCAAGGTGCGCATCGTCAGCTACGAGTGGGGCGAATACGTAAAGCGCATGAAAAACGGCGAGCACGACATCGCCCTGATCGGCTGGACCGGTGACAACGGCGACCCCGACAACTGGCTGGGCACCCTCTACAGCTGCGCCGCCATTGGCAGCAACAACTACTCGCAGTGGTGCGATCCGCAGTACGACAGCCTGGTCATGCAGGCCAAGCGCGTGAGCGACCCGGTGCAACGCAGCGCCCTGTACCAGCAGGCACAGCAGCGCCTCAAGCAGCAGGTGCCGATCACCCCGGTGGCCCATTCCACCGTCAACCAGCCGCTCAGCGTCAAGGTTTCCCAATTCAAGGTCAGCCCGTTTGGGCGCAATGATTTCTCCGGTGTGAGTGTTGACTGATGGCCAACCTGCACCGGCCGCTTCGCCGGTACAGGCAACACAGCGTCCGGATCAAGCCCGGCAACCCCGTGGCAACCCTGGCAACACCGCAGCAAGCACCCGGCCCACAAGGCCGGCCATAACTAGAAAAGAAAGGGAGCTTCAACTTGAAACTATTCACCTTGAGCGCACTGGCCTTATCCATCAGTGCAGTGACCACCGTGGCCCAGGCTGACCCGCAAAGCCAGGCGTTCATTCCCATCACCCTCAAGAGCACCAGCGAGCAAGCCCAGGCCAGCGGTTTTATCGAGGGGCAGAACCTGTCCGGCAGCCCCGTAACTGGTACGCCCGCGAACGCGCGGCGCGCGCCCCCCTGTGGAAGTACTACAAGAACGACGGCACCCGCCACGACACGCACAGCCGTGAGAACTGGGTGCAGGGCACCATCCTCAACTACAGCTCCGGCTTTACCGAAGGCACCGTCGGCATCGCCGTCGAGGCCGCCGGCTACAATGCCATTGCGCTGCAGCAGAGCCGCCAGGCCGTAGCCGGCCCCAACAACCGCACGCTCACCCACAGCGACGGCGACCCCATCGGCCAGTGGAGCAAGCTGGGCCTGGGCAACATCAAGGCACGCGTGTCCAACACCACCCTCACCCTGGGCCGGCAATCGGTGGACACACCCATGATCGCCTACATCGGCAACCGTGCCCTGCCGTCTAGCTTCCAGGGCGTGTTCCTGCACAGTGCCGAGTTCGACAACCTCAACTTCGACCTGGGCACCTTCGACCGCGTTTCGCCGCGTACCGAGCAAAGCCTCAGCAAGTTCCGCAGCGAGTACAGCGCCACTGGCGTGGAAACCGACCGTGCCAGCACTGCCGGCATCAACTACCAGCCGTTCAAGAGCCTGACCACCAGCCTGTACGCCACCAAAGTCGATGACTTCTGGAACCAGTACTACTTCGGCGCCAACCACGTGCTTGGCGACAGTGCGGTGCTCAGCCTGACCACTGGCCTGAACTACTACAAGACAGTCGACGCCGGCAGCCAGAAGATGGGCAAGATCGACAACGACACCTACAGCCTGTCGTTCGGCCTGACTCACCAGGCGCACACCCTCAGCGCTTCGTGGCAGCAGGTCAACGGCAACGAATACTTCGACTACCTGCACGAAACCAACGGCATTTTCCTGGCCAACTCGTTGCTGTCGGACTTCAACGGCCCGAACGAGAAATCCCTGCAGATTTCCTACGTGCTGAACATGGCGCCCTACGGCGTGCCAGGCTTGAAGTTCAACCTGTACAACGCCCGTGGCTGGGGCATCGATGGCACCCACTACCGTGGCACCGCCTATGACGTAAGGGGCCTGGATGGCGAAACCCACTACGAGTGGGGTATCGGCACCAGCTACGCGGTGCAGAGCGGGCCGCTGAAGGACACCAGTATCCGCGCCACCTACACCACGCACCGCGCCAGCAAGGCGCAGGCCGATGGCAGCCTGGACGAGTTCCGCGTGGTCACCACCATCCCATTCAACATTCTCTGACCGTTTGCGCCACGGCCCGCTGCACGGCGGGCCTTGGCGGCTACGCTGGAATCAATGCACGCAGGGAGTCTTCAACCCATGCACAGAGTTTTCATCAAGTCGCGACCGCTACGCCTGGCGCTGGCTGCGCTGGTGCTCGGCAGTGCCACGCAACTGGCGGCCAAGCCGCTGGTGGTCTGCACCGAAGCCAGCCCGGAGGGCTTCGACGTGGTCCAGTACACCACCGGCGTCACCTTCGATGCGTCCTCTGAAACACTGTTCAACCGCCTGGTGGACTTCAAGCCCGGGACCACCGACATCGAGCCGGCCCTGGCCGAGCGCTGGGACATTTCAGCAGATGGCCTGACCTATACCTTTCACCTGCGCAAGGGCGTGAAGTTCCACAGCACCGACTACTTCACACCCACCCGCGAATTCAACGCCGACGATGTGCTGTGGAGCCTGCGGCGCCAGCTGGACCCGGCGCACCCGTGGCACGACAAGACCAGCGTCGGCTACCCGTACTTCGAGAGCATGGCCTTCAGCCAGTTGCTCAAGGCGGTGGACAAGACCGACGAGCATACCGTGGTGATCACCCTCACCCGCCCCGAAGCACCGTTCCTGCATGACATGGCCATGGGCTTCACCTCTATCTATTCGGCAGAATACGGCGACCAGTTGCTCAAGGCCGGCAAGGCCGCCGAGCTGAACAGCAAACCCATCGGCACCGGGCCGTTCATCTTCCAGCGCTACAACAAGGATGCGCAGGTCCGCTTCAAAGCCAACCCCGACTACTTCCGCGGCAAACCGCCGGCCGACGCCCTGATCTTCGCCATTGCCACCGACAGCAATGTGCGCCTGCAGAAATTGCGCGCCAACGAGTGCCAGGTGGCGCTGTACCCCAAGCCGGACGACGTGCCCTCGATCAAGGCCGACCGCACCCTCAAGGTGGCCGAAACCGAAGCGCTGGTGACCGGCTACGTTGCCATGAACACCCAGCACAAGTACCTCAGCGACGTGCGCGTGCGTAAAGCCATCAATATGGCGTTCGACCGCCAGACCCACGTCGACCAGCTGTTCGGCAAAGGTAATGCCTTGGTCGGGGTGAACCCCTACCCGCCCAGCATGATGGGCTTCAACCCGGCCAACCAGAACCCGCCGCGTGACCTTGCCAAGGCGCGCGCCCTGCTCAAGGAGGCGGGTGTGCCGGAGGGCACCGTCATCACCCTGTTCACCCGCAACGGCGGTGGCATGACCAACCCCAACCCGCGCCTGTCGGCCGAGATGCTGCAGGCCGACCTCGGCCAGATCGGCCTGAAGCTGGATATCCGTGTGATGGAGTGGGCCGAGATGCTGCGCCGCGCCAAGCGCGGTGAAGCCGACCTGGTGTCCACCGGCTGGGCGGGCGACAACGGCGACCCGGACAACTTCCTCACCCCCCTGCTCAGTTGCGAGGCGGCCAAGACCGGCGAGAACTATGCGCGCTGGTGCAACCCTAAGTTCCAGGAGCTGATCAGCCGAGCCCGCGAGGTGGTCGACAACGACGAACGGGCAAGGCTCTATAGCGAGGCATTGAAGGTGTACGATGACGACCAACCGTGGATCAGCATGGCCCACCCGAAGATGTTCACCGCCATGCGTGACAATGTAGAGGGCTACGTGATCAGCCCTCTGGCCAAAAACAACTTCGCCACCACCCGGGTGAAGTAGAACAACGACGACCGCCGGCGCCCAGCAGGGAACCGGCGGCACTGCCGTAGCGTGCTGCTGGCCGTACGGTCTGATGAGGTAACCCCGACAATGTTGAGTTTTATTGCCCGGCGCCTTGGCCTGCTGATACCGACTTTTTTCGGCATCACGTTGCTGACTTTCGCGCTCATACGCCTGATCCCCGGCGACCCGGTGGAAGTGATGATGGGCGAGCGCAGGGTCGACCCCGAAATGCATGCCCAGGCCATGGAGCGCCTGGGCTTGAACAAACCCCTGCCGGTCCAGTACCTGGATTATGTCGGCAAGCTGGCCCAGGGCGACCTGGGTGAATCGCTGCGCACCCGCGAAAGCGTGTGGCGCGAGTTCCTGACCCTGTTCCCGGCCACCCTGGAACTGGCCTTTGCCGCGCTGTTGTTCGCTGGCGTGGTCGGCCTGCTGGCCGGGGTGATCGCGGCGCTCAAACGCGGCTCGCTGTTCGACCACGGGGTAATGGGCATATCCCTGGCGGGGTATTCGATGCCGATCTTCTGGTGGGGCCTGATCCTGATCATGTTCTTCTCGGTGAGCCTGGGCTGGACCCCGGTTTCCGGGCGCATCGACCTGCTCTACGACATCGAGCCGAAAACCGGCTTCATGCTGATCGATACCCTGCTCAGCGATGAGGAAGGCTCATTCAAGGACGCGGTGATGCACCTGATTCTGCCTGCCATCGTGCTCGGCACCATCCCGCTGGCGGTAATCGCGCGCATGACCCGCTCATCGATGCTTGAAGTGCTGCGCGAGGACTACATCCGTACAGCCCGTGCCAAAGGCCTGTCGCCGGCCCGGGTAGTGTTCGTGCATGGCTTGCGCAACGCATTGATCCCGGTGCTCACCGTGTTCGGCCTGCAGGTCGGCACGCTGTTGGCCGGTGCGGTGCTGACCGAAACCATCTTCTCCTGGCCGGGCATCGGCAAATGGCTGATCGAAGCCATCGGCGCCCGTGACTACCCCGTGGTCCAGAACGGCATCCTGCTGATCGCCTGCCTGGTAATCCTGGTCAACTTCGTCGTGGACATTCTCTACGGCCTGGCCAACCCACGCATCCGTCATCAGCGCTGAGGCCCTTGCCATGACTAGCCCGATTCCGAAATCCGTGTCGCCGGCCAGCCCGGTGGACCAAAGCCTGCTCTACCCTTCGCCGTACAAAGAATTCTGGCAAGCCTTCGCGCGCAACAAAGGCGCGGTGATGGGCCTGGCGTTCATGTGCCTGGTGGTGTTCTGCGCGCTGTTCGCGCCATGGGTCGCCCCCCATGACCCCAGCGAGCAGTACCGCGACTTCCTGTTGACCCCACCGGTGTGGCTGGAAGGCGGCACCTGGCAGTTCATCCTTGGCACCGACGAACTCGGCCGCGACCTGCTTTCACGCCTGATCCAGGGCGCGCGGCTGTCGCTGCTGATCGGCCTGTCCTCGGTGGTGATGTCGCTGATCCCGGGCATCCTGCTGGGCCTGCTGGCCGGGTTCTTCCCGCAACTGCTGGGCCCGTCGATCATGCGCCTGATGGACGTGATGCTGGCACTGCCGTCGCTGCTGCTAGCGGTGGCGATCGTCGCCATTCTCGGCCCAGGCCTGATCAACACGGTGATTGCGATCGCCATCGTGTCGCTGCCCTCTTACGTGCGCCTGACCCGCGCCGCCGTGATGGGCGAGCTGAACCGCGACTACGTCACGGCCGCACGCCTGGCCGGCGCCGGCTTGCCACGCCTGATGTTCGTCACGGTGCTGCCCAACTGCATGGCACCGTTGATCGTGCAGGCCACCTTGAGTTTTTCCTCGGCGATCCTCGACGCCGCTGCCTTGGGCTTCCTTGGCCTGGGCGTGCAGCCGCCCACCCCCGAGTGGGGCACCATGCTGGCTTCGGCGCGTGACTACATCGAGCGTGCCTGGTGGGTGGTGAGCCTGCCCGGCCTGACCATTCTGCTCAGTGTGTTGGCAATCAACCTGATGGGCGACGGCCTGCGCGATGCGCTGGACCCGAAACTCAAGAACGCCGCCTGAGGAGAACGCCATGTCACTGTTACAGATCAACAACCTGAACGTGCGCTTCGGCGACGCCACTGCCGTACCGGTGGTCGATGGCCTGGACCTGGCGGTGGACGCCGGCGAGATCCTGGCGATCGTTGGCGAGTCCGGCTCGGGTAAATCGGTCACCATGATGGCCCTGATGGGCCTGATCGATGCGCCTGGGCGCATTACCGCCGACGCCCTCACGTTCGACGGCACCGACATGCTCAAGCTCAGCGGCCGGCAACGGCGCAAGGTGGTGGGCAAGGACATCGCCATGGTCTTCCAGGACCCGATGACCGCACTGAACCCCAGTTACACGGTAGGTTTCCAGATCGAGGAGGTGCTGCGCCAACACTTGGGCCTGAAGGGCAAGGCGGCGCGCCAACGTGCCCTTGAGCTATTGAAAAAGGTCGAGATCCCGGCGGCGGAAAGCCGCCTGGATGCCTACCCGCACCAGTTGTCCGGCGGCATGAGCCAGCGTGTGGCGATTGCCATGGCGATTGCCGGCGAACCCAAGCTGCTGATCGCCGACGAGCCCACCACCGCGCTGGACGTGACGATCCAGGCGCAGATCATGGAGCTGCTGGTGAACCTGCAGAAAGAGCGCAACATGGCGCTGATCCTCATCACCCACGACCTTGCCGTGGTCGCCGAAACGGCCAGGCGGGTGTGCGTGATGTATGCCGGCCAGGCGGTGGAAGTTGGCCAGGTTCCGGAGCTGTTCGACCTGCCGGCCCACCCTTACAGCGAAGCCCTGCTGGCGGCCATCCCCGAACACAGCCTTGGCGCCGAACGCCTGGCCACCCTACCCGGCATCGTGCCTGGCCGCTACGACCGCCCCGTGGGCTGCCTGCTATCGCCGCGCTGCCCTTATGTACAGGACAACTGCCGGCGCCAGCGCCCGCCCCTCGACCCTCAGGCGCACAGCCTGGTGCGTTGCTTCTACCCGCTGAACCAGGAGGTGGCGTAATGGCCGTGGTTCTGACTGCCCGGGAACTGACCCGGCATTACGAAGTATCCCGCGGGCTGTTCAAAGGCCACGCACTGGTCCGCGCGCTCAACGGCGTGTCGTTCGAGCTGGAGGCCGGCAAGACCCTGGCGGTGGTGGGTGAGTCTGGCTGCGGCAAGTCGACCCTGGCCCGCGCCCTGACATTGATCGAAGAGCCGTCTTCCGGCTCCCTGCAAATTGCCGGCACCGAAGTCACTGGCGCCAGCAAGGCCCAGCGCAAGCAACTGCGCCGCGACGTGCAGATGGTATTCCAGAGCCCCTACGCTTCGCTCAACCCTCGGCAGAAGATTGGCGACCAGTTGGCCGAACCCTTGCTGATCAACACCTCGCTGAGCAAGGCCGAACGGCGAGACAAGGTGCAGAAGATGATGGAGCAGGTCGGCCTGCGCCCCGAGCATTATCAGCGCTACCCGCACATGTTCTCTGGCGGCCAGCGCCAGCGCATCGCCCTGGCCCGGGCGATGATGCTGCAGCCCAAGGTACTGGTGGCAGATGAACCGACCTCGGCGCTGGACGTGTCGATCCAGGCACAGGTACTGAACCTGTTCATGGACTTGCAGAAGGAGTTCAACACCGCCTACGTGTTCATCTCGCATAACCTGGCGGTGGTGCGGCACGTGGCCGACCAGGTGCTGGTGATGTACCTGGGAAGGCCCGCAGAAATGGGGCCCAAGGAGGACATCTACGAGAAGCCGCTGCACCCGTACACCCAGGCACTGCTGTCAGCGACACCGGCGATTCATCCCGACCCGTTGAAGCCGAAAATCAGAATTGCCGGGGAGTTGCCCAACCCGCTGAACCCACCGAACGGCTGCGCGTTCCACAAGCGCTGCCCACATGCCACTGAACGCTGCGCCAAGGACGTGCCGGCGTTCAGGCAAGTCGGTACCCGGCAAGTGGCCTGTCATTACGCGGAGCAGTTTCTTTAATCAGTTGCGAGTGCGGTCTGCGCTGGCGTGAGGTTCACGCGACCTCTGCAGAAGCGGCCTTGCGCCGCGATGGGCCGCACCGCGGCCCCCAGCCGCTCAATGCATGAAAATCCAGATCAGGATAATCACCGGTATCGGCACGCCGATCATCCACAGCAATATCGAGCGCATGTTCAACCTCCGTCAACGGTGGCAATAGCAAAGGGCGGCCTGGGCCGCCCTTTGCTGTCAGTGCATGAACAGTGCAATCAGGATGATCACGGGAATCGGTACTCCAAGCATCCACAGCAATATCGAGCGCATGGTAATTCTCCTTGCTTAACGTTGAACGGTGCGGGTAGTGACGTAGTCGCCTTCCAGCCACTGCACGCGGTCGCGCAGGCGACCGCCATACAGGGCCGCGACGCTGGCGATGAAGGCGCCGCACAGCAGCGCGACGAAGGTCCACAGGGCAGTCCAGGCAGCTACCTTCGCGGCAGTATCGGCCGCTTGCTTGGCATCGGTTTTCAGCTGTTGGACCTGAGCCATTACCTGGTCCACACGGGCTTCGGCTTCGGCCTGGGTCAGGCGGGTACGCTGCGCCACCAACTGGGCGAGGTAGGTACGGTCCTCAGGAGGCAGTGCGCCGTCCCCGGCAATGCCCTTGGCCAGAATGCGCGCGGCAACCCCATTGGCAGCGTCTTCGCTGACTGGCGCCGGGCCGTCACCGCGGAACAGGCTGTCGACGAAGTACCCCATCGAGTCATTGTTGCTGCCGGTAGCCGCCGATGCACCTGCGGCAGCAGACACCGTGGCCGCTTGCGACGCAGCGCTGGCCCCGGCCCCTACCAGGTTGCCCGCCGCGCCCAGCACCAGCATGGCGGCGACCAGGGTGGCAACTGCCCACGACAGGAAGCCATGCGCAGTATCGCGGAAGTACACCTCGTCACCGTGCAGGTTCGCCCACTTCACGCGCAGCCGGCCGGCAATGTAGCCGCCCATGCCCGATGCGATGATCTGCGTGAGCAGCAGCCAGACAATGGTAGAAACGCCCAGGGCTTTGGCACTCGCCCCTTCGTCAGCCCAAGGCGAGGTGGCGGCGAAGCCCAACCCCGCGCCCAGTACCACAAGGATGAGGGAAACGGATGCGGCAGCAGCCGCGCCAGCGAAGATCGCCGCCCAGGAAACACCTGAACGGCTTTGCGTATCGACAGCGGGGTAGTCGGCAGAGGTGATCATGATGTGTGCGCCTTATGTTGTTAGCGAGAATTCCATTCGCGCAGTAACCTTTGCAGTAGCTGTGCCAGCTGTGACAAAAAATGACGCCCATATAAATCAGTGGCTTAGCTCGCTGGCTGCCTGCTGAACCGTGCAAAATGCGCGAAAGCGCCCTATCCATCAGGTGTTCTGCATTCTTGTGATGGCCTGGCCGGCAAGGCATGATCCAGCCATGACGCTTCCCGATGACCCCGCCCAGACCCCACTCACCGCCGAGACCGTGCTGCGCTACCACCTGTGCTGGAAGCACCGTGACCTCGACGGCGTGATGGCGCTTTATCACCCCGATGTCCAGTATCACGACTTCTTCCAGAACCGCGTGCTGGGCTATCGCGAACTGCGTGACTACGTGCGCGCCTGCCTACCCCACGAAGCCGGCGAAGACATCGTCCACAGTGACCGTATCCGCGTCGATGGCTGTACCGCGTTCATCCAGTACCAGGTTACGGTGCAGGGCGGCGATGGCCTGGTGGCGTTTCAGTCCAGCGAGGCAATTACCGTGAGGGACGGCCTGATCTGGCGGGTCAACGAATATGCGACCCTGGTGCGCCAGCACGGCAACGCCGCGGGCACCGGCGGCGCGCGGCCAGCCACCAGCCGCCTGGGCCTGTCACCGCGGCAGCTGTCGACCATGGCCCAGGACCTGGAACACTATTTTCAGCGCCAGCGCCCCTACCTGGACCCTGAACTGGATCTGCAGCAAGTTGCCGATGCCAGTGGCTACAGCCGCAACCAGATTTCCTACCTGCTGAACCAGGTGCTTGGGCAGAGCTTCTACCGCTACGTCAACCAGGCGCGCCTGCAGCACCTGATGGCCAGCCTTGATGACAACAGCGCCGGAACACCCATCGATGACCTGGCGTTCAACGCTGGCTTCAATTCGCTGTCGGCGTTCTACAAGTGCTTCCGTGAACACACCGGGCTCACACCCAAGGCCTACCTGAAGCAAATTTCCCTGCGTGCACGCACGTAAGACAGCCGCCCACTCGCCCGACTAGGATCGGCCACAGACCTTGACGGACGTGGAGCCGAACCCGATGCAACCCCTGCGCACGCTCAGCCTGTGGATGGACCAGCTCGACGAGCCGCTGTGCGCCCGCCCGGCCCTGCGCGACGACCTGGACGCGGATGTGTGCATCATCGGCGCGGGCTACACCGGGCTGTGGACCGCCTACTACCTCAAGCGCCAGGCACCCCAGCTGAACATTGCACTGATCGATGCCAACATCGCCGGTTTCGGCGCCTCTGGGCGCAACGGTGGCTGGCTGATGGGCAACCTGCTCGGCGAAGACCGCCTGCTCGCCAGCCTGTCACCGCAGCAGCGCCGCGCCAGCATCGACCTGCTGCACGGAATTCCGGACGAGGTGCACAGCGTGCTGCAGCGCGAAGGCATCGAGTGCCACTACCGCAAAGGCGGCGTACTGTATTGCGCCGCGCGCTACCCGGAACAGGAGCGCAGCCTGCGCGCCTACCTCGACGACCTGTACCGCCAGGGCATGACCGAAGACGACTACCGTTGGTTGCGCCCCGAACAGCTGGACGCGCAGCTACGGGTCAGCAACGCCTATGGCGCGATCTACAGCCCGCACACGGCGACCATCCAGCCGGCCATGCTCGCCCGTGGCCTGGCCCGGGCGCTGGAAGCGCTGGGTGTACCGATCTACGAAAACACCCCAGCCATCGACTGGCAACCGGGTGAGGTGCGTACACCGCTGGCGCGCATTCGCTGCCAATGGGTAGTGCCCGCCGTGGAGGGCTACGCCGCCAGCCTGCCACCGCTGGGCAAACACCAACTGCCGGTGCAGAGCCTGCTGGTGGCCACTGAACCACTACCCGAGGCGACCTGGGAACAGATCGGCCTGAGCCAGGGCCAGGCCTTCAGCGAAAGCAGCCGCCAGGTCACCTATGGCCAGCGCACGGCCGACAACCGGCTGGTATTCGGCGCCCGGGGCGGGTACCGCTTCGGCGGCCGCCTGCGTGAAAACTTCAACCTCGACGAACATGAAATCGAGCTGCGCCGCTACCTGTTCAGCGAACTCTTCCCACAGCTAAAGCATGCCCGTATCACCCATTCGTGGGGTGGCAACCTTGGCATGGCGCGGCGCTTCCGCCCACACATGCTCTGCGACCGCCAGCGCGGCATCGCCCTGGCCGGCGGTTACGGCGGCGAAGGCGTTGGCGCCACCAACCTGGGCGGGCGGACCCTGGCGGCACTGATCCTCAACCAGCACAACGCGCTGACGGCGCAACCGTGGGTGCTCGACAACCGCCCGGTTTCAAGCCTGGCCAGCTGGCCCCCCGAGCCCTGCCGCTGGCTGGGCTACAACGCAATCATCCAGAGCTTCGTCCACGAGGACCGGACCCTCGCCAACCCCGCCAGCGCGCCCTGGCGGCGGCGCCTGGCCAGCTCGCTCGCGGACTTCATGGAAGGCTTCATGCACTGATTCCCTTTCCCCAACACAGGATCCACCGGTCATGCGCATCACCCAGTTCAAGAATACCGACAGCGTCGCACTGGCTAGCGCCAGCCCGGTAGCGGTGCCGCTCGGCGAACCCGTGGCAGTGGCTTCGGTCACCAGCGTGGAACGCGACGACGGCGTCGAAACCGGTATCTGGGAGTGCACCCCCGGGCGTTGGCGGCGGCAGATCGTGCAACAGGAGTTCTGCCATTTCATCAAGGGCCGCTGCACCTTCACCCCCGACGGTGGCGAGCCCCTGCTTATAGAAGCCGGAGACGCATTGATGCTACCGGCCAATAGCACCGGCACCTGGGACATCCAGGAGACCGTGCGCAAGACCTACGTACTGATTTTCTGATCCGCTGATCGCCTGCCTTCGATAACAACAGACAAAGCAAGGTAACTCCGACATGCGCACACGCCTTCTTGCACCCTTGATGCTGGCCGCCAGTGTGGCCAGTGCCGCCGAAACGGTGAAAATCTACAACTGGTCCAGCTACGTGGCACCCGACACGCTGAAAAACTTCCAGCAAGCCACTGGCATCGTGCCCACCTACGACGTGTATGACAGCAACGAAACCCTCGACGGCAAGCTGATGACCGGCAACTCCGGCTACGACGTGGTGTTCCCTTCCAACCACTTCATGGCCCGGCAGATCCAGGGCAAGGCCTTGAAACGCCTGGACAAGTCGCAGCTGCCCAACTGGCAGAACCTCAACCCGGTGCTGCTCAAGGCGCTGGAGGTGAATGACCCGGGTAACCAGTACGGTTTCCCCTACCTGTGGGGCAGCACCGGAATCGGCTACAACATCGACAAGGTCAAGGCGGTACTGGGCGACAACGCGCCGCTGGACTCGTGGGACCTGATCTTCAAGCCCGAGTACATGAGCAAACTGAAAAGCTGCGGTGTAGCGGTGCTGGACAACGGCCCCGAGCTGCTGCCGATTGCCCTGCACTACCTGGGCCTGCCGCACCACAGCCAGAACCCGGCAGACTACGACAAGGCCAAGGCGCTGTTGATGCAGGTACGGCCCTACATCAGCTACTTCCAC